>CANQJX010000070.1 GCA_947624335.1 uncultured Marvinbryantia sp. | reverse complement strand
CCTTCCCAGTCCGTCGTGGTGTAGTCTTCTTCGATCAGGCCGTTTGCAACTGCGTCATACAGAATCTTGTACAGCGCATATGCGCCTGTGCCGTCGCCGTGATCCGCAAACGGAGCCGGGTCATGCACAAATTTCTGGTTCATGTAAGTGTCGTCGCCGTTAGATACGCAGCCAACATAAGCGTCCCATGCACCCATGGTCCAGCCTGCCGCATAGTTTGTATACAGCGGGATCGCGTCGGTGTTGTCTTTGATCGCCTGCAGAGCCGCAATGAACTCGTCCGGAGTCTTCGGAAGTTCGGTAACGCCTGCCGCCTCAAACACCGCTTTGTTGTAAACAACGCCCTGCGCATTGCCCATGTAGGAAATGCCGTAGGTCTGTCCGTCATACGCCCATGCGTCTACAAAGTTCAGCTCCGCGCTCAGATCTTCCGTAGCGCCAAACGGTACAAAGTATGTACTCAGCTCCGCTTTGTCTATTGCCGGGATAAACATAATGTCGCCCCAGTCGCCTGTGGAAAGACGAAGCAGAGAATCCTCCGCATAGTCCGTAACGCCTTCGGTTGTAACCGTGATGTTCGGATACACTTCGTTGAACGCCGCGATCAGGTTTGCCATCGTACCGTCTTCTTCACGGTCTGTCTTATGATGGATAAATTTGATCTCAGCCGTCAGATCGGTGTAGTCTTCGCCCAGCGTAATGTCCAGATAACCCGGAACGCCGCCCTCTTCTGCGGATACCGCAACCGGAAGAGATGCTGCCATCGCTGCCGCCATTCCTAAAGCCAGCACTTTTTTCAGTTTCATAAACTTACCTCCGTTTCTTTCCTCTGATTTATTTGGTACTCCCAGTATAGCATTTTTAATTAAATTAAGCAATGTTTTTTAATTAATTTTGTCGGTTTTAGTACGTTTTACTTAAATTAAACGTCATACAAACGGTTTTTTTAAAAAATTTTTTTCTTTTTTGTGCATTCTGACGAACCGTTCTTTTCTTCTGCAAAAGACGCCCAAAACGCATAAAGCGGCGCCCAAAACCGCCCGTTTTGCAGCGCCGCCCGGAACCGCGCACAAAAAAACAGCAGGCATGCTTTTTGCCGCCTGCTGTTTGAATCGTTTCTTTACTGCTCGATGTCTTTCATGCTGAAGCTGATTCTGCCCATCTTGTCTTTGCCCAGGCAGACCACCTTTACCACGTCGCCGAGGTTGAGAACATCTTCCACCTTATCGATTCTGCCCTTGGAGATCTTGGAGATATGGACCATGCCCTCCTTGCCGGGAGCAAACTCCAGAAATGCGCCAAACTCCTTGATGCTGACCACGGTTCCGGTAAATACCTGTCCCGCTTCAAAGTCCGTGGTAATAATGCGGATCATATCCATCGCTTTCGCCATTTCTTCTTTATCGGTTCCGCAGATGGAGACCGCGCCGTCGTCCGTAATGTCAATCTTTACGCCGGTACGCTCGATAATCGTGTTGATGGTCTTTCCTCTTTGGCCGACCACATCGCCGATCTTCTGCGGATCAATGTTGATCGATATGATCTTCGGAGCGTATTCGCTCAGTTCCGGTCTCGGTTCGGCGATTGTTTTCGCCATCACTTCGTCGAGGATATACAGACGCGCTTCCCTTGTGCGCGCGATCGCTTCCTCAATAATGGGGCGGGTAAGTCCGTGGATCTTAATATCCATCTGGATCGCCGTGATGCCCTTATGGGTGCCCGCTACCTTAAAGTCCATATCGCCGAAGAAATCTTCCAATCCCTGAATATCGGTCAGAACAATGTAATCATCGTCCGTCTCGCCCGTTACCAGGCCGCAGGAAATGCCCGCGACAGCCTTCTTGATCGGCACGCCCGCCGCCATCAGCGACATGGAGGACGCGCAGATGCTTGCCTGCGAAGTAGAACCGTTCGATTCAAATGTCTCGGACACGGTACGGATCGCATACGGAAATTCTTCCTCGCTGGGAAGCACCGGAACAAGCGCCCGCTCCGCCAGCGCGCCGTGACCGATTTCGCGGCGTCCCGGTCCTCTGGACGGTTTTGTTTCGCCCACGGAGTAGCTTGGGAAATTATAGTGGTGCATATAACGCTTGCTTGTCTCCGTTACGTCCAGCCCGTCGATCCGCTGTGCGTCCGATAACGGGGCAAGCGTCGTAATCGTGCAGATCTGCGTCTGCCCTCTGGTAAACATGGCGGACCCGTGTACGCGCGGGATCAGGTCTACTTCCGCTGCGAGCGGACGGATCTGGGTAATCGCGCGTCCGTCCGGACGTTTGTGATCCTTTAAGATCATCTTGCGGACCGTCTTTTTCTGGTACTGGTAAACCGCCTCGTCGATGAGGGCAAGCCACTCCTCGTTGTCGGCAAATTTTTCTTCCAGTTTTTCTTTTATTGCGCGGATGTTTTCTTCGCGTTTCTGCTTCTCATCGGTAAAGACGGCTTCCTCCATCTCTTCCGGAGAGACCGTCTCGCGGATCGCCGCAAACAGTTCCTCCGGAACCGCGCAGCTTGTATAGCTGTGCTTTTCTTTCCCGCATTCCGCCACAATCTTGTCGATAAACTGAATAACCTCCTGATTTACGGCATGCGCGGCAAAAATCGCCTCGATCATCTGATCTTCCGGCACTTCGTTTGCGCCGGCTTCGATCATAATGACTTTCTCCCTCGTAGAAGCAACCGTAAGCTGCATATCGGATACCGCTCTTTGTTCCGCGGTCGGGTTAAACACAAACTCGCCGTTTACCAGGCCCACCTGCGTAGTGGAAGTCGGGCCGTCGAACGGGATATCCGAGATCGCTGTCGCAATCGCGCTTCCAAGCATAGCCGTCAGCTCCGGCGCGCAGTCCGGGTCTACGGACAGCACCAGATTATCCAGCGTTACGTCGTTGCGGTAATCCTTCGGAAACAGGGGACGCATCGGGCGGTCGATCACGCGTGCCGTCAGCACGGCGTTCTCGGACGCCTTTCCTTCCCTCTTGTTAAAGCCGCCCGGAATTTTCCCGACGGAATACATCTTCTCTTCGTATTCTACACTTAATGGAAAGAAATCAATTCCTTCCCGCGGCTTCTCCGATGCCGTTGCGGTAGACAATACGGTCGTATCGCCATAGTGCATTAAGGCTGCACCGTTCGCCTGTGCTGCAACTCTGCCCACATCAACCCGTAAGGTTCTGCCGGCAAGTTCCATGGAATAACTCTTATACATATAATTTTCTCCTTAACCGCGAGAAAGGGACGGCAAACTCCGTCCCCTGTCTCTGCCTTATTTTCTGATGCCTAATTTCTCAATTAAAGTACGGTATCCCTCAATATCAGTTTTCTTTAAATATGCCAGCAGGCCGCGTCTCTGTCCTACCATCTTCAGAAGGCCCCTTCTGGAATGATGATCCTTCGGATGCTCCTGCAGATGAGCCGTCAGCTCCTGAATCCTTGCTGTCAGTACCGCAATCTGTACTTCCGGCGATCCGGTGTCGCCTTCCTTGCGTCCGTACTCGGCAATAATCGCCTGTTTCTTTTCTTTTGAGATCATGGTGTCTCCTCCTTTTTTTCTAATCGCCTGACACTAAGAACCGGTCGGAGACTCCGTATCCTGAGTGTCGGCTGAACTCATGCCCATAAAGTGTACCATACCCGGTGTTTTTCGTCAACTGTTTATTTTATCGCCTTTTTGGCCTCTCGCAAAATAATTCCTGCCAAATTCAATATCGCGGTGCATCTGTTCTTTCAGCGCCCCCATATCCGCAAATTTCTGTTCCGGGCGTTCAAAGGAATAAAACTGCACGGCAATCGTCCTGCCGTACAAATCGCGGTCCACGCCGAACAGGTATGTTTCCACGCCGCGGAAGTATTCCCCGACCGTCGGCTTATAGCCGACGTTGGTGATCCCATCATATACTTCCGGTTCCGTCTCCTCTCCTGCGCCGTCCTCCGGCGGATAAAGAATGGTTTTCGTCGCATAGACGCCGTTTGGCGGAAGCAGTTTCCCGGCGGAAGGAATCAGGTTTGTCGTCGGCATTCCCAGCGTGCGTCCGATCCTTCTTCCGTGCAAAACCTCTCCCTGCACCGTATAAGGATAGCCCAGCAGAGTATTCACCAGTTCCATATTGCCCTGCGCCAGCGCTTCTTTGACATGACTGCTGCTGATCTGTCTGCCCTCAAACCGTTCTTTTGGCACAATCTCCACCGCGCAGCCCAGTTCTCCCGCAACACTCTGCAAAAGCCTGCAGTCGCCTTTTCTTTGATAGCCAAAGCGGAAATCGCTTCCGACCGCAATATATTTCGCGCGCAGCCTTCCCACCAGCACCTCGCGCACAAACAGTTCCGGCTCCATTCTCGCTATCTGCGGCAGAAACGGGCAGTCGAGCCACCACTGGACTCCCAAAGAGCGGAGCAGTTCTTTCTTTTCGCTTTTTGTCAGCAGCGCCCGGATCTTGGGATCCGGCCAGACGGTAACGACCGTGCCCGCCAGTCCCGGCTGTCCGCAGATCCGGCGGATCAGCTTTTGATGCCCGCGGTGCAGCCCGTCAAATTTCCCTAAGGTAATGGCGGTATCCCTGTCCATTGTATAGTCCATAAAACCTTCTACATATTTCATCTTCGTCCCCGCCTTGGATCATGTGAAAAACGTTTTTACCACACGGTAAAAGCATCTGGTTTTCTCATATTCATAAACCGCCAGAAAGCGCCCAGCGGAATCGTGCATTCGCACCCTGCCTTCCGGCAGCCGCTCTTCCAGAATACATTCCCGAAAAAGCGGATTTCCGTTAAAAAGCAGCCGGTCCGCATCCGCCTTTGTGTGAAGCGCCGGATAAGCCAAAAGCATCGCTTCCGCCGGTACAACCTTTTCCTCCAGTTTCCCGTCCGCAAAAAGTTTCTCCACGTCGGCAATCTTCAGGCTGTCCTGTATGTTAAAATTCCCCACGCGCGTGCGCCAGAGCTGCGCCATGCAGCCCCCGCAGCCCAGCTTTTCTCCGATGTCGCTGCAAAGCGTGCGGATATAGGTTCCCTTTGAGCATACGACCGTCATCGTAACATAGGGCAGCGAAAATTCTTCCGCGATAATGCTTTGAATCTGCACCCTGCGCGCTTTGCGTTCCACTGTCTTTCCCTCGCGCGCCAGTTCATAGAGCTTTCTTCCGTTTACTTTTAGAGCGGAATACATGGGCGGTATCTGATCGTATCCGCCGATGAAGGAATCGATGGCTTCCTGTATCCGCTGTATTGGCGGAAGCTGCGCGCTTTGCGCAAGTATTCGCCCCGTTGTGTCCTGCGTATCGGTCGTCTGCCCCAGAAGCATCCGCGCGCGGTATTCCTTTTCCGTATCCGTCAGCATATCGCACAGTTTTGTTGCGGCTCCCATACATACAGGCAGCACGCCCTCCGCGTCCGGATCGAGCGTGCCTGTATGACCGATTTTTTTCTGATGAAGGATTCCGCGCAGCTTTGCCACCGCGTCGTGCGAAGTATATCCTTTTTCTTTATAAAGATTGATCACTCCGTGAATCATGCTTCTTCCGCCTTTAATTGTTTTTCAATCTGCGACGTCAGATTGTTGACCACGTCATGGAACGTGCCCTGCATCGTACAGCCCGCGGCGCGTATATGCCCGCCGCCGCCAAAGTAAGCGGCGATCCTGCTGACATCCACCTTTGATTTGGAGCGCATGCTTACTTTATACTGCTGATTTCCGATCTCATGCAGGAAGATCGCCGTCTCCACTCCCTTTGTCTGGCGGAGCTGGCTGACGATCCCGTCCAGATCGACCGGATGCACGCCGTAAAAATCCATATCCTTTAAGCGGAAACCGCTGACAATGCAATTGCCGTCCAGCACGAGGATGCTCTCCATCAGCGCCCTTCCCAGAACCTGATTCTGCACATAGGTTTTTTCCGTAAACGTAACGTCCGCTATGTAGCTCCCGTCGATCCCCTTGCGCAGCAGGCTGGCCGCCACTTCCAGCGTCTCCGGGCGCGTACAGGCGTACTGGAACACGCCGGTGTCATGTACCAGCCCCATATAAAGCGCCTTTGCCGTTTCCATCGAAATCTTTTCCTCATCCATTACATGAAAGATCACTTCCGAAGTGGAACTGCTTTCCGGAAAAATAAAATTTTTCTGCGCAAAGCCCGGATTGCTGATATGATGATCGTAACAGATGCTGCGTTTCGCGCTTTGCAGATATTTCAGCGCAGGGCCAAGCCTCTTTTCATCCGCGCAGTCCAGCGAAATAAACAGGTCGTAAACATGGTCTTCCTCATAACTGCGGTGTACTTCCTGCGTACCTTTTAAAATCGTAAACTTTTCCGGAATCTCTTCCAGATAAACGTCCACCGTTTCCAACTGCTTAAAGTTTTCTTCCAGATAATGCTTCATGCCCATACAGGAGCCGATGCAGTCTCCGTCCGGGCGCACATGTCCGGCAATTCCGACCGTCCTCACTCCCTGCAGTTCCTCACTGATCTTCTTCATGCCCGTTATTTTCATACTCTTCCTCCGCTCTTTCCACATGGTTCTCCTGAATCAGCTTTGAAATCCGGATTCCATGCTCAATCGACTGATCCGGAATAAAACGAATCTCAGGAGTATTGCGCAAATTTAAATTTCTGGCGAGCTGACGTCGTATAAACCCCAAAGCCGAGGTCAGCCCCTCCATCGTATCCTGCTGTGCTTTTTCATCCCCCAGCACGCTGATATACGCTTTGCAGGTCTTGAGATCCGGCGCTACCTCCACCGACACCACCGAAGTCAGCGCATGGATTCTGGGATCCTTGATCTCGCTGCGGATAATATTGGACAGCTCGCGCAAAACCTCGCTGTTGACCCGTGTGTTTTTGATGCTGTTTTTTCTCATTTCCCTACCTCTATCTGGGCACTTCGACCATGATATAAGCCTCAATCTGATCGAATTCCTTCACATCATTAAATTTTTCAAATACAAGACCGCACTCATAACCCGCGCGCACTTCTTTCACATCGTCTTTAAAACGCTTCAGGGACGCCAGGGCGCCTTCGTAAATCAGCTCGCCCTCGCGCGTAATGCGCACGGAGCAATTTCTCTGAAAGACGCCGTCCAGCACATAGGAGCCGGCAATTGTTCCCACGCCGGACGCCTTAAACGTCTGGCGCACTTCCGCGTGTCCGATTACCTTTTCCTCATAAACCGGATCAAGCATGCCCTTCATTGCCGCTTCCACATCCGCAATCGCGTCATAAATCACGCGGTACAGGCGAACGTCTACGTTCTCGCGCTCCGCGCTGGCCTTTGCCATCGCGTCCGGGCGCACGTTAAAGCCGATGATAATTGCGTTGGATGCCGAGGCAAGGCTGACATCCGACTCATTGATCGCGCCCACGCCGCCGTGGATGATCTTTACTGCCACTTCGTCATTGGAAAGCTTCAGCAGGCTTTGTTTCACCGCTTCTACCGATCCCTGCACGTCCGCTTTTACAATAATGCCAAGTTCTTTGAGGTTGCCCGCCTGGATCTGGCTGAACAGATCATCCAGCGACATACGCGACTTTGTCTCTTCCAAAAGCCGTTCTCTGCTCTCGCTGATAAAAGTCTCTGCAAAATTTCTCGCTTCTTTCTCATTTTCACACGCCACAAAAACCTCTCCGGCGTTCGGGACGTCCGAAAGACCCAGAATCTCAACCGGCGTAGAAGGATCCGCTTCTTTTACCCTTCTGCCTTTGTCGTCCATCATGGCGCGCACTTTACCGTAGCAGGAACCCGCGGCGACCGCGTCGCCCACATGCAGAGTACCTTTTTGCACCAGCACGGTCGCAACCGGGCCTTTCCCCTTATCCAGTTCCGCTTCAATCACCAGGCCGCGCGCTTTTCTGTTTGGATTCGCCTTCAGTTCCGCCACCTCTGCGGTCAGCAGAAGCATTTCCAGCAGGTTATCCAGTCCTTCATGCGTATGCGCGGACACCGGGACAAACACCGTGTCCCCGCCCCAGTCTTCCGGAACCAGCCCATGCTCGGACAGCTCCTGTTTGACACGCTCTACATTGGCGCCGGGCTTATCAATCTTGTTGATCGCCACTACGATCTGCGTCTCCGCAGCCTTTGCATGGTTGATCGCCTCTATCGTCTGCGGCATTACGCCGTCGTCCGCGGCGACAACCAGAATCGCGATATCCGTCGCGTTGGCTCCGCGCATACGCATCGCGGTAAACGCCTCGTGTCCCGGCGTATCCAGGAACGTAATTCTCTGCCCGTTTACATTAACGGTATACGCGCCGATATGCTGCGTGATGCCGCCCGCTTCTTTTGCGATTACATGCGTATTTCGGATCGCGTCCAGAAGAGACGTTTTTCCGTGATCGACATGCCCCATAACGCAGACAACCGGCGGTCGCGCTACCAGAGTCTCCTGCGCGTCCTCCTCTTCTTTAAGCAGTTCCGCAATCACGTCTACCTTAACCTCATGCTCCGCAATACAGTTATATTCCAGAGCGATTTCCTCCGCCAGATCAAACTCGATCTCATGGTTGACCGTTACCATCGTGCCCTGCA
>CANQJX010000069.1 GCA_947624335.1 uncultured Marvinbryantia sp. | reverse complement strand
CGCCGGCTTTACATACGCGATATCTCTGGTGCGCACATACTGTCCGTTCTGCCAGGTGGATCCCAGGTGCCCCTGCACATACCATTTCCCCCTGTTTCCAAGCATTGCCTGACCGATGATATCCCTGGATTTCGGATCGGGCATCCAGCAGTCGATGATATTGATTCCCTGTTCGGATGCGTACCGCATCAGTTCTACGGACTCGTCCTGCGGATGGCGCTCCAGCCATTCTCCGCCAAAGCCGATTTCGCTTACCGGCAGGCCGGTTTTTCCAAGCAGTCTTTTCTTCATATCCCTTCCTCCTTTATTGCTTATTATACAGGAGGAATAAGCCGGAAACAATCTTTTCTTTTTCCGTCCGCATTTTATCCGGCCTTTTTTACACATTCCAGAAAGTATCTGTGAATTGCCGGATTGTCTGTCAGTTCCGGGTGGAAAGCGGTAACCAGCATTTTGTCCTGTTGGGCCGCCGCAATGTGCCCGTCCGTCTCGGCCAGCGCCCGCGCCTTCGGTCCGACCGACCGGATATAGGGCGCGCGGATAAAAGGCATCGGAACGCTGCCCAAACCGCAAAACTCCGCTTCCGTATAAAAGCTCCCCAACTGGCGGCCGTACGCGTTGCGCTTTACGCAAATATCCATCACGCCAAAGCAGGGCGTTCCGCCCTCTACTTCCCGCGCCAGCAAGATCAGGCCCGCGCAGGTTCCGAAAACCGGCATGCCGTTTTTGATTCTTTGCAGCAAAGGTTGAAAAAGCCCCAGATCATGCAGCAGTTTCCCCATAACCGTGCTTTCTCCGCCGGGAAGGATCAGCGCGTCAAACGGTCTCTCCAAATCTCTTGTTTGCCGTATTTCAAAATGATCCGTCCCAAGGCGGTCCAGCATAGCCCCGTGTTCCGCAAACGCTCCCTGAAGGGCCAGTATCCCAATATTCATCACTTGCCCCTCTGTGCCATAAGCAGGGTGATTTCGCTTTCGTTGATGCCAACCATCGCTTCTCCCAGGCCGGCGGATAACTCCGCGATCTGTTTTGCGTCCGTATAGTTGGCGACGGCTTTGACAATGGCGGCCGCGCGCTTTTCCGGATTTCCCGATTTAAAAATACCGGATCCTACAAATACGCCTTCGGCGCCAAGCTGCATCAGCAGGGCGGCGTCGGCGGGCGTCGCCACTCCGCCGGCCGCAAAGTTAACCACCGGCAGGCGCCCGTTTTCATAAACGTCGCGCAGCAGGGAAAGCGGAACCTGAAGCTGTTTTGCCGCCTCAAAAAGTTCGTCTTCCCGCAGATTTTGAATCCGCCGTATTTCCGCGTTCATGGCGCGCATATGACGAACCGCCTGAATAATATCTCCGGTGCCCGGTTCGCCTTTTGTCCGGATCATGGAAGCCCCTTCGGCTATGCGGCGCAGGGCTTCTCCCAGATCGCGCGCCCCGCACACAAACGGGACTTTAAACTTTGTCTTGTCGATGTGATATACGTCGTCCGCCGGAGAGAGCACCTCGCTTTCGTCGATGTAGTCAATTTCGATCGCTTCCAGAATCTGCGCCTCTGCAAAATGCCCGATGCGGCATTTTGCCATAACGGGAATCGATACCGCTTCCTGAATCCCTTTGATCATCTGCGGGTCGCTCATGCGGGATACGCCGCCTGCGGCCCGGATATCCGCGGGAATACGCTCCAGCGCCATAACGGCGCACGCGCCCGCCTCCTGTGCAATTTCCGCCTGCCGGGGCGTGGTAACGTCCATGATAACTCCGCCCTTTAGCATCTGCGCCAGTTCCTTGTTCAGTTCATACCTTGTCTTTTCCATAAAAAATACTCCTTTACAAATAGATGCCGACATTATACAATCAAACTGACTATCAGAAAATATCCAGAACAGGAGAATTTTATATAACCAGATGAGTGACCGAACAGAAAAAAAGCCCTATATTTATTTAAAAATATACGAGCAATTAAAAAAAGAAATTATTGCCGGCGTCTATCCGTATGGAAGCCGCCTTCCCTCCAAACGCACGTTAGCGGAAGAAATGGGAACCAGCGTAATTCCTGTGGAACACGCTTATGAACTGCTCTGCGAAGAAGGCTATGCGCAGGCGCGGGCACGCAGCGGCCATTTTGCCGTTTACCGGGAAGACGATATGATCACAAACCCGGAACCGCAGAAAGCAAAGCCGGTTCCCCTTTCCCCCGCCCGCGCGGCAAAGAGTGATTTTCCTTATACCGTACTCGCCAAAACGATGCGGCGCGTGCTTTTGGATTATCAGGCGAAAATTATGATAAAATCCCCAAACCACGGCTGCCCGGAACTGCGGCAGGCGCTTTCCCTCTATCTGAAGCGAAGCTGTAAGATGGAGGCGCGCCCGGAACAAATCCTGATCGGCTCCGGCGCCGAATATTTATATGGCCTTGCCGTCCAACTGCTGGGACGCGGGCGGATCTTTGGAATCGAAAACCCATCTTATGAAAAAATCCGCAGGGTGTACCGCGCCAACGCCGTATCCTGCGATCTGCTAAAATTAGGCCCGGATGGAATCCGAACCGCCGATCTGGAAAAAACCAGAGCCACCGTTTTGCATGTTACGCCCTTCCACAGTTTCCCCAGCGGCATTACAGCCAGCGTTTCAAAGCGGATGGAATATCTGCGGTGGGCCGAAAAACGCGGCGGTTTTATTATTGAAGATAATTATGACGCGGAACTGACCGTGTCCCGCAAGAACGAAGATACCCTTTTTTCCCTTTCCAAAGAAGGGCGCGTGATCTATCTGAATACGTTTTCCAAGACAATCGCGCCTTCCATTCGCGTGGGTTACATGGTTCTGCCGGAACGGCTGCTGGAAGATTTCGGACGGAAGCTGGGTTTTTATTCCTGCACGGTTCCCGTGTTTGAACAGTATGTCCTGGCCGAACTGCTTCAAAGCGGTGATTTTGAGCGGCACATTAACCGGGTCCGCCGCGCAGGGAGACAAAAACCGAAAAAAAGATCCCAAAATCCGTCACGCTCTTAAAAAATCCGGGATTTTCTTCGCATCCCGATACCCTTTCTCATAGAGCCGCAGCAGCGACTCCTTATCTTTTTTCAGCGTATCCACGCCGCAGGTGTCGTCCGGGGCGATAATGAGCGCCCTGCCCTGCGCGGCATATTGCTGCGCCAGCGCCACGCTTTCGTTGTAGCGCCGCGCTCTTTGGCAGAGCTTATCCGCCGCGGCAGGATATTTTTTACGGATGCGCG
This sequence comes from uncultured Marvinbryantia sp., assembly GCA_947624335.1. GTDB lineage: Bacteria > Bacillota > Clostridia > Lachnospirales > Lachnospiraceae > Marvinbryantia. The sequence continues at coordinate 5,334 of CANQJX010000069.1, read as the reverse complement.
CCGCCACCTTTTCATCCTTTTCCGGCGTGCGCATTTGCCGCTCCGGCTTCGTCAGAATCACAACTACCCGGTCGCATCCCATCTGAAACGCTTTCTCTACCGGCACGGGATCGCTTAACGCGCCGTCATAATAAGGAATCCCCGCAATCTCATACGGCATGCAGGCAAACGGGATGGAGGAAGACGCTTTAAAAATATCGTAATCGTCCTGGCGGATATCGCTCTTCTGAAAGTATTTTGCTTTCCCTGTCTCCGCTTCGGTGGCGACCACGAGAAAGTCCGCCGGATTGTCGCGCAGGGCGGGATAATCGAGCGGATTTTCTCCGTCGGCGCGGCTTAACGTCCCGTATACATAGTCCATATCTACAAACGATCTCTTAAAAATAAAATTATGGAAGCTCATGTATTGTCTGCGAAACGCATATTCCGTGTAAAACTGATAATTTCGGCCCCGCTGTCCCGCTAGATATGAGGCAAGATTGGCGCTGCCCGCCGATACGCCGATCCCAAGATCAAACGATATGTTCTGATCCATACAGTAATCCAGTATGCCGACGGCATAAATGCCCCGAAGTCCGCCGCCAACGTCTACGATTCCGGTTTTCATAAGATTCTCCCGCTTTCTGAAAAGGCTGTGTGCCGGCCTGTACCTTCCGGCGCGCTACTAATTTAAATTCCGATAATTCATTATACGGCATCTTTGCTTTCTGTCAAGGGCGCGCGCATTTTTTTGCCTGCCTGTCCCGGTCGAAACCGTTGCGTTTTTGATCCTTGCATGCTATAATTTATATATAAATCATTCTGTTTTTTTATCACTTTGCCAAAGGAGGAATGCGTATGAAACCGAAAATCATCTCTGTCTGCAAAAGATCTCTCGTTTTACTGACATTTACGCTTACGTTACTCCTTGCGCTTGCCATTCCTGCCGGCGCCGCGTCCAAGGTGCGTTTAAACGCAAGTAAAAAGACGCTCTGCGTGGGCAGGACTCTGACGCTCCGGGTAAAAGGCACTTCCAGAAAAGTTACCTGGAAATCCAGCAGAACGTCCGTTGCAAAAGTCAGCTCCAAAGGAAAAGTAACCGCAAAAAAAGCCGGCAAAGCCACCATTACGGCAAAAGTCGGACGGAAAAAGCTCAAATGCGTGATCACGGTGAAAAATCATGCTTACGGAAAAGCGGACAAATCCGGAAAAGCAAAATGCAGCCGGTGCAAAGCGGTGAAACAGGTAAAAAAGCAGTCCGCGCCGGCGCTTGTGCCGCTTAAAAAGCTCAACCGATATACTTATTTTAAAAAGTATATGACAAACTCGCAGTTTCAAAAAGCCTACAACGCCGCCGCAAAAATTGTAAAGCCCCTGTTGGGCAAGAGCAAACAGGAGCAGTTGGTCGGCATCATGACCGGACTGCGGGAATATTTTGACAATAATATGACTTATTCCATGTCCGCTCCTCACTATAACGACCCGTACGGATACTTTATCAAAAAAAGCGCTTCCTGCGCCGGATGCGCCAGAGCAACCGGGCTGTGCCTGAGCATGCTGGGATTTAAGTATGAACATGTCAACGAAAACCAGTATACGCACCAGTGGGCGCGCGTAAAAATCGGCAAAAAGTACTGGATCTGCGACGCATACGGGCTTTGCTGCGAGGAAGAACCGGCTCCGAGAAAGCATCCGCTTTTTTCTTAGCCGGAATTGCCCGTCCAAAAAGCCCGGCAAATCTTTTGTTTTAAAAAGCCCTGTGCAATCGCACAGGGCTTTTTCTCTTCCGGTCTTTTTCTACTCGGCTTTTGTTATCGATGTAATGTGCGGGTTTACGCCCTCATACCAATACAGGAATCCTTCCAGATTGATCACATCGCCGACCTGCAGTTCTTTGACCGCCGCATATACGTCCGTGGTGTTGTCGCACAGATAAGATTCCACCGTAAAGTTGTAGGTCTCGCCGTTTAAAGATACGTTAAAATACAGATCGTTGCCGTCCTCGCCGGAACCGTCCCAGTTGTATAAAAACGCCGCCTCGTTGCCGTCCGCGTCCTTGATCGGTTCTACCGTCATACCCTGGAAGGATACGAACTCGTTCTGATGGTCGATCAGTTCGTCCTTGCCCAGAAGTTCGGTAACATCCAGCGGCTCCGCAATATATTCGCCATCCTCGATCTCATAAGTGGCGTCCACAATTTCCACCTCGCCGGACCATTCCGATTTGTAGCCGGTTACCTTAATCTTTGTGCCAACCTCCAGTTTTTCATATTCTTTCTCAGAGCAGGGCAGATTGTAGATAAAATATCCGCCGTCCTTGTCCTGCGTATAGATGGACGCCTGCTGCGCGCCCGTCTCGGAATCTTCCCACCAGGACTGCTTCGCCTGTACATACGTCTCGATCACAACCTCGTCGTCCACGGCCGCTTCCATGTACTCGTCGTGCGTCATAACGCCTTCCGATTTTACGTCCTCCTGCGCCGCGGTTTCTTCTTCCGTTTCCGCCATAACCGCCGCGCCGGATACCATCACCAGTGACAGAGATAACAATAACGCTGTAAGTTTTTTCATGTTTATCCTCCTTAATTTGAATAGAAATTCAAAATGATAAGCCTATTATACACGAAATCATCCAGAAATCAATGGGAAATCCGTTTAAAAATAATATACGCCGCAATCCATATCCACGCCGCCCCAAGCGCCGACAGTAAAATCACCGCTGTACGCGGCAGCGGACCCAGATCTTTTTGCACAGACGCGCCCGCTTCTGCGCCCGCCGCGCCCTGATCCAGATGATACAAAGCGGCGGTATCCTGATAAAGTTTTTCAATATAAGCGTCGTTTATTTCCTTTTTGCGCCGGACGGATTTTGTCACATCCTCAATCATCTGCCCCGCCGCATTGCGCAGGGACGCCGAACCGTTAAACACCGGCGTTACAAACGTGTGATCTGTATTTGCAAGCAAAAGCTGCGCCGCTTTTATTTTCACATCGTAATGGAGCCGGTTATCCTCCCCCGCTTTGGAGAGATATTCCCGGTACTGCGCGCTGTTCTGCGCCTTAGAAGTGACCGGGACGTACCCTTCCGTCTGCGAATAGGCGATCTGCACCTCGTCCGTAAGCAGATATTGGGCAAACAGCCACGACGCAAGCACTTCCTGCGGGTCGCTCTTTTGAAAAACGCATACCGACGGCCCCTGCGAGATCATTTGCGGATGTTCGGCGTCAAACTGCGGGATCGGCATGACCGCCGTTTCAAAATCCACCAGACTGTCCGCGCTAATGTCGATCAGCGGCGCGTCCGTCCCCATCCAGGTAGCGCCCGCCGTCGAGTCAATCGCAAAAATGCACTGTCCCGCATTCAGGAAATTGGCCGGATAGCTGGAAATCTTAAAGGTAGAGAACGCTCCGCTTTTTGCATGCGCGGCGATTTCTTTCAGTAATTCCCGCGTCGTATCGTTAAAAATTAAAATCTGTCCGGTTTCGTCGGAATAACCCGCGCCCTTTTGTTTGAGCATCTGGATCATCATGTTATCGGTCGATTTATAAATAAACGGGATCATTACCTTCTGCCCGTTGACGGCAAACGTGCCGTCCGCGTTCTTTTTGGTCGCCGCTTCCGAAACCTCCCAGATAAAATCCCAGGTAAGCGTTTCCGGCAGCGTATAACCCAGCTTTTCCACATACGTCTTGTTGATGTAGCACGCCTCGGTGGAACGCATAAAGGGAACGGCATAAAAACTTCCCTCAAACGAACATTCCTCTAAGAACTGCGGAATAATCTCATCCCTGCCGGGCGCGTCAAACATTACCTCGCTGCCGCCAAGGCCGTACTTTTCATCCGTAAGCAGATCGTCCAGCGAAACTACGCTGCTGCCGCCCGTTAAATACGTTGCGATATGGTCCGGGTAGGTAATGCAGACATTCGGCGTCGTATTGGTGGAAATATTGGTGATCACGTCATTGTAGATCTTGCCGTAATCCGTATACAGGCGCATATTGACCGTAATATTGGGATAAAGCGCTTCAAAATCCGCGATTGCTTTTTCATAGATTGCCGTCTGCGTCTTATTGGTGTCATTCTTCGCCCAAAAGGTAATCTCATAATGTTTTGCCGCGTCAAACGTTTCAGGAATTGCAAAGTCGCTGCTCTTTTGTTTCCCATGACAGCCCGTAAGCGCCAGCGCCGCCGCTGCAAGCAAAAAGATCCGTGTCCTTTTCATCCTTTCGTGCCCCCTCTCGATACGCCCTCCATAATCCGCTTGCGAAATACCAGAAACAGAACGATCAAAGGAATACAGATCACCACGACCGCAGCCATCATCGCCGGGATATTCTCGCGCCCAAATCCATTCTCACGGATTTCCTGAATCCCGTTGGAAACCAGAAAATAAAGCTCGTCATCCGTAATCAGCCGCGGCCATACATAAGAGTTCCAACATTCAATCGCTTTTAAAATCGTAATCGTTACAATGGTCGGACGGCAAATCGGAATCATCACCCGCCACAGATATTTCAGGTCGGACGTTCCGTCCACTTTCGCCGCATAGTACAACTGATCCGGCACCTGTTCAAAATTTTCTTTCAGCAGATAAATATAAAAAACCGACGTAACGGACGGCAGAATCAAACCGGGAAACGTATTGCGCAGATCCAGATTGGTGATCGTCACATAGTTCGTGATGATTACCAGCTCGTTCGGAATCATCATCAGGGAAAGAAACAGCGTAAACAAAAGCTGTTTGCCCCAAAATTCCATTCTGGCAAACGCATACGCCGCCAGCACCGTAACCGCCAGCATCAGCGCCGTAGTAAAAACCGTAAAGATAATGGTGTTGATAAAATATCTTGCAAGCGGCACGGTAGTAAAAGCGTCCGCGTAATTCTGCAGCGTAGGCGATAAGGTAAACAGTTTCGGAATGTATTCCGCATTGTAGGAAGCATAGCTTTTTACAGAAGTCAGGACCATCCAGTAAAACGGAAACAGCACTATCAGCGCCCACACGGTCAGCGCGGCATATGTGACCGCGCGCAGCGCGCCCGTGCGCAGCCTGTCGGCCCGCTCGATTTTTTGAAAATCTTTTTCTTTTCTCATAGCGCTCCTCTTAGAAATAATTGATATGTTTTTTGGTCACCAGAAGATTGATGCAGGTGATCGTCAGCACAATCGCAAACAAAATAATCGCCGCCGCCGACGCGTAGGACGGATAGCCGCCGCTGCCCCCGTAAAGCATATCGTATACATAGCCCACAATCGTGTTCATCCCCGCCGCGTTTAGATCGGTCCCAAACAGCGCCACCGCGTCGCACCCTTCCCGCTTTCCTGTGATGAAGCGAGAGCGCAGGCGCTTGCGG
>CANQJX010000068.1 GCA_947624335.1 uncultured Marvinbryantia sp. | reverse complement strand
GCGCGGCTGCGCGCACTGCTTTCAGGGCGTCGCTTCCCGAATAGCCGAGTGCCACCAGCGCCTGCACCGCCTCGTTTTGATGATCCGGGACATCCGCCGGCGCGTTTTGGGAAAGCCGTTCCTCAAACGCGTCCGCAAGATGAAACTTGTCCTTTAATTCCAGAATCATCTTCTGCGCCGTTTTCTTTCCGACGCCCGGCGCGTTGGAAATCGTCTTTACGTCGTCCGCAAGCACGGCGAAACGCAGATCTTTTCCGGAAAAGGCGGATAAAACCCCAAGCGCCGCTTTGGGTCCGATGCCGTTTACGCCAAGCAGCAGGCGGAACACCTGCAGATCTTCTTTGTCCAAAAACCCGAAAAGCTGCATGGCGTCCTCGCGCACCTGAAAATAAGTATGAAACAGCACTTCCTGCCCGATGCGCATGGCCGCGGCGTCTCTTGCCGTAACATTCACGCGAAAGCCGATTCCGCCGTTTTCCACCACCGCGCTGCTTTCTCCGATTTCAGTCAGATTTCCACGGATAAATGCGATCATAGTTCTCCTCCCGTCCCATTTTCGGAAATAGAATAACATATAGACAGCGGAAAATCAACCGTATGTTCGCCTCTTGCTTCCCAGGAAACGACATAACCGCAGCCGTTTTTGACCTGATAGTCGTAATACGGGCGTTTTGGCTTTGCCAGCGCCGAAAGGACCGCCATGATCGTACCGCCGTGGATCACGCACGCGATCGTCCGGCAGCCGTTTTTTTCCGCCGCTTTTAATATTTCGCAGAAAGCATGCACGCATCTTTTCTGAAAGGATTCCAGGCTTTCCCCGCCCGGAAACGGCAGCGTGCCGCCGCTGTCAATCCACGCCTGATATTCCCGGCAGTTGGCAAGCTCCCGATAATTCTTATTTTCAAACATCCCGAAATCGCATTCGCGAAGATCGTCGGCCAGAATCTGCTCCCGGTTCGGATAAAGGATCCGCGCGGTCTGCCTGCAGCGCAGCATCGGGCTTACATAGAGCGCATCCGGCGCCGGCAAGGCTGTCCTTTGGGAAAGCGCGCGCACGCTTTCTTCCAGAAGCGGCTCATCTGTTGTTCCGATATAACGTCCTCTGCGGTTTCCTTCGGTTTGCCCGTGGCGCAAAAGATAGATTTTCATAGCCGCTTTCCCTTGATCAGTTCCGGAATCCCCGCGATCACGCGCACCACAGTATCCGCATACCGCGCCAGTTCGGTGCAGATTCGCCCGGTCTGTTCGCGCCATTCGCGTTCCCGCGCGTTAACCGGAACAATGCCGTATCCGATTTCGTCCGAAAGAATGATAATCTGCGGATTTTGCAGACGGATTTCTTCCGCCAGCCTGCTTACGTCCTCTCCGGCTTCCAGCTTACGCAAAATATAGGTATGGAAATGGCGTATGCCGCGGCAGGAAAAGATCTCGTCAAACGCGCAGCTTTCCCCGTCTGCCAGGTCTTTTGGACGGCACTGAAACAGGCGGCAGGCCGTCTGCGTTTTTCCCTGAAAAGCTCCTCCGATTACAAGTTTCATACGTTTCACCCCTGATTGTTTATAGAAAACGCGCAGCCGCTACCGCCACAAGCGCCATACAAAGTTCGCAGACCTGTACAAAAAAGCCGGCGAGATCTCCGGTAATACCGCCAAATTTTCGGTAAAATATCCGGCGGCAGAAGAAAAAGCAAAGGATCGCGCCAAGAAAGCAGAGTATGCCGCAAATGCCTCCCAAAGCCGTAAGCACAACCGCGCGCTTTTGCGCGCCGTCCGAAAAGGCGGTAACAAGTCCGGTATTTTTTGCTTTCCGAAACGTAACGACCGCCAGCGCGCTTAAAGTCCTGGAAAGAATAAATCCCACCGCCAGCACCGGCATAAGGCGCGCGTCCGTCTGGCTGTAAGCGCCAAACAGCAGCAAAAAATAACAGATTCCCGCAAGCACGGCGAACGCGCCGGTATGGGAATCTTTTAAGATCTCCAGTTTTTTCTCCATCGGCTGGTAAGAAGAAAGGGCGTCCATCGTGTCAAGGAATCCGTCCGCGTGGATTCCGCCTGTGATCAGAACCGGGATCAGCGTAAGTATCGCTGCATGCAGATTTCCCGTTCCCGTGAGAATCCGGCCGTAATTTTCCCAAAGAACCATTGCCGCTCCGATCACGGCGCCGATCAGCGGGAAAAAGCAGAACAAATACCGCATCCGCTCTTTTGTCCATTCCACTTTCGGCACCGGGATTCTGGAATACATGGCAAACGCAATGATCAGCCCGTAAAATCCGTTCATATTTTTTCTCCCTTTCGCAGCACAGGAATGCCGTATATCACTTCTGTCACACGATCCGCGCGCTGCGCCATGACGCAGTTGATTCGTCCCAGGCACTGCAGATACCGGTTTGTCAGGCCGTCGTAATGCCCCGCGCAAAACACTTCGTTGGTTACTACGACCACATGGCTGCACTGTTTGCACAGGCGCGCGAGCCCGGCAAGAATTTTATCCGCCGTTTCCTGCGCCGTATGTTCCCTGCCGTCAAAAAATTCGTTTGCGGCAAGATTCGACATACATTCCAAAAGGGCGACGCTCCCGATTGGCAGCGTCAGCCGCTCCAGATCTCTCTGGCATTCGATGGTCTCAAATTGCCTGTTTGCCCGCATGGCGCGGTGCCGTTTGATCCGCCGCTCGCTTTCTTCGTCCGCGCACTGCATGGTAGCTATATAATACCGTTTTCTTTCGCCAAATGCAAGTATCTGTTCTTCTGCATAGGCGGACTTTCCGCTTCCGCTTCCGCCGGTTACCACAATCAGCACAGGTTTCACCGTCCTTTATTGCAGAGGCTGATACGCCTCAATGGAAATATCTTCAAACGTACTCATGTTCCGGTATACTTCGCAGCCCAGATCCAAAACGGGGAACAGCGCGACCGCGCCCGTTCCTTCGCCCAGGCACATATCCAGATGAAGCGGCGCGTCCAGGCCAAGCGCGTCCAGCACAATTCCCGACGCGGGTTCTTTGGACACATGGGACGCAATCATAAATTCTTTGCATCCCGGCCGGATCGCCGCGGCCGTTAACGCCGCAACCGAAGAGATGAAACCGTCGATCACAACCGGAACGCGGTACATCGCCCCGCCCAGAAAAACGCCCGCAAGCCCTGCGAGATCCAGTCCTCCGACGGCGGCGAGCATATCAATCGCGTCCCTGCAGGATGGAATATGAAGCGCAAGCGCCTGACGGATAACGGCTATTTTCTTTTGAAGGCCTTCTTTGGTCAGCCCCGCGCCCCTTCCGGTCATATCCGCCGCGTCTTTCTTTAAGAGCGCGCAGGCGAGCGCGCTGCTGGTTGTGGTATTGCCGATTCCCATTTCGCCGGTCGCCAGAATCTGATAGCCCTTTTCAGAAAGTTCCCGGACCAGATCGATCCCCGTCTCCAGAGCGCGGATTGCCTGCGCGCGCGTCATTGCCGGTTCTTTTGCCATATTGCGCGTCCCATAAGCAATTTTGCGGTTGAGGATCTGTGTGTCAGATGCAACCCCGATATCCACCGGGATCAGGTCCGCGCCTGCTTTTTTGCACATAATAGCCGCCGTTGTCCTGCCGGTCTTAAAATTATCGGAAACAATCGCCGTCACTTCCTGACCGGACTGGGTGACGCCTTCTTCCACCACGCCGTTGTCCGCGCACATTACGACAAGCGCCTTTTTCTCCAGCGACAGATCCGCGCTCGCCTTCATCCCTGCAATACGGATCAGTAAATCCTCCAGCTTTCCCAGGCTGTGCAGCGGCTTTGCGATATTGTCCCATTTCTTTTTGCACAATGCCATTGCGTCCGCGTCTGGCGCTGCGCAGCGATATTCTTCAAGTCCCATGATCTTTTTTCTTCTTTCCTTCCGAGCCGGCGCTCTGTTTTTTGCAAAAGAATACCCGCCAAAGCGGGTACTCTCAAATTCTTATAACAAAGATAACGCTTTTGAATATTCCGATGAGTATCTTGATTTATATGCCGGATATTCCTTCTTGCGGTAGGTGTACAATTTCTTCAGGAATTGTTTATCCGACGTCGTACTCTTAATTTTGCACGCTTTCACCGCGGCGACCGCCTGGCTTTGGCCGTGCTGGATCGAATAACTGTATACCGCGCCTTTTACCACGTCCGATCTGGCCCCCAGGTTAATGCCGGCTCTTGCAAGCTGGCTTTCCACCGGATCATAGTAATTGCTTTTTGCGAACGTATCCTGCAATTGGGCAAATTCCGCAGGATTCCGCTTGTAGATTTTCTTCCACGCCTTGTAGAACGTCTTGTTGTTATGTAGTTTCGCACGGTATGTCGCGTTGTCCGGATAGCCGGCGTAAGTCTTAAATTCCGCGCACAACTGAGCATTGCGCCCATAGGCATATTTAACAAAATTAAGCAGCGAATAACGGTAGTCAAACTGATACGCGCCGCAGGCGTTTCCGTTATCTCCGCCCGTCTGCTTGTAAGCTTCGGAACCGGATTCAAAGGTAAGGAAAAACAGCATCTTAGACGAAGGCGCCGTTCCATCCGGTACCAGCGAGCACTGTCCTTTCTTGTCAATCAGATATTTCCGGCCCTGATAAGTGACCGCCTTATTGGTTTGCATAACGCCCTTGTTGTTAAAATAATACAGTTTTCCGCCGATTCCGTAAACGCCGGTTACGCGGGCGCCCTTTGAAGTAAGATAATATTTTTTCCCTTTTACGGTAAGCCAGCCGGTTTTCATATCCGGCTTAAAGTAATAATACTTTCCGGATTTTTTCCGCCATCCCGTCACTCTTTGCCCGCTGCTGTTAAACGCGTAGGTTTTTTTCTTATTGATCCGGTAAAATCCGTTCGTCAGCGCCAGTCTGGAACCGGACTGGAAATAATATTTCTTTCCATTGATAGTCTGCCATCCGGTTTTGCTAAGGCCGTTCGAGTCGAAATAGCGATAGCCGTCTTTAAATTTCTTTAATCCGGTAACGCGGTAGCCTTTTGCGTTCACATAATATTTTCCGATCAGCGGAACCGTAATCCACCGGTTCTTAACCAGCACGCCCTTTGAAGTGTAATAGTAATATTTCTTTCCGATCTTCTGCCAGCCGGCTTTAAAGTTTTCTACCATTTTGCCGTCGTTTCTGACAAAAACCGTCTTATTTACCCCGTTGATCTTCCGGCTGACCCATTTATTGCGGTCCATATAGCCCTCAGAATTTAAGTGGCGGTTGTCCACCCACTTATTTTTTACCAGTTTGCCGTTTTTATAGCACTGTTTGTCCCCATTTTTTAACGAAACCCATTTGTAAGTCGCCGCTTTTGCGCTGATCGGCATACTGAAGGCAAACGCAAACACCAACAGCATCATCAGCGTAAAAATTCCTCTCTTTTTCATTTTTTATCTCCTCCTCTTTAACTGAAGTAATGATTACCGATCTGCTTTCTCCCCGAATAACAGTTAAAATAGTAATAGCCTTTCAGCTTTGATCCCCCGGTCAATACTTCTTTTGCCGCCTTTGTGCAGTCGCTTTGAATCTTTTTCCCGCTGTGGTACAGGCTGTCCAGCGTACCGTTCATGGCAGGATCAAATTGCCCGCTCTGGTAGATAACGCCTTTGAGCGTATCGGGAAAACGGCTGCTCTCCATACGGTTTACCACGACGCTTGCCACCGCCACTTTTCCCTCGTAGGACTGATTTCCGGATTCCCAGTATACCAGCGCCGCCAGCAGGCGGATATCTTTCTCCGACGGCGGATCCTTAGGATTTTTGTTTCCCTTTGTGATCACGCCTTTGCCGTTGACATAGCATTTGTTTTTCCCTTTTCCGATCCAGCTGTTTGTAACCATCTTGCCGTCTTCATCGTAAAAGCGCTTTTTATACCAGCGGTTTCTTACAATACCGGACTTTTTGATGCAGTAATAAGTATCGCCGTCAACGACAAACTTTCCGTACTTTGCCTTCCCGTTCTTCCCGTAATAATAATCGCCGACAAAGCGGTTTTTTACCATAACGCCGTTTTTGTTATAGTAATAATCCCCGACGCGTTTTTTCGTCACGCGCCCTTTTGTTTTCGTACAGTAATAGGTTTGGTTCTTTACCTGAAAACGCCCTGTCTTTAACTTTCCGTTGGCGCCGAAGTAAAACCAGTTTTTCCCGATTTTCTTCCATCTGTTCTTAATTGCGGCGCCGTCTTTCCCATAAAAATAATTTTTAATCTTTTCGTTGGAAGCCCTTCCGCTGGATTTCCTCACATAATAATAATTATTTCCTACGCGAAAACGCCCTGTTTTTATGTAACCCTTGTCGTCAAAATAATACCATTTCCCGCTGATGCGCTCCCAGGAGCTTTTCGCATATTTATGGGTGGAAGTATTATAGCATCGCGTCCGGTTTGCATTCCATTTCCACCGGGCGCTGCATACGGCAGGAAACGCCAATACCAGCAGCAATACCAGTATGGAAGCAGATACCGCCTGTCTTTTTTTCATACTCGGCCGATCCCTTTCTGCGATTTATTACAAAAATATTAAATATTTGGATATACTATATCATGGAATCGTAATTTTGTCAACATTTTGCAATATCTTCCAGCACAAGGCGCCGTATGGTTTTTCTATAAAAAAAGAGCGGGTTTTCCGCTCTTTTTGCAAACCGGTTCTGTTTCAGATAATAATGCAGATAAATCCGCCGTTGCTCTCATTTACGATCCTGCGCAGCACTTCCTGCAGTTTCTGGCGGCTTTCCTCCGTCATCTGCGAAAGTTTCCCGCGAATCCCGTCTTCCGTCATCTGTTCGATGGATTTCCCGAATATATTGGTATCCCAGATTCCTTCCTGCGACTGCGCCGAATCCTTGATATAAGCGATCAGGTCTTCCGCCTGTTTCTCGTCTCCGACAATTGGAGAAATTTCTGTCTCAATATCCGCTTTGATCAGGTGAATAGACGGGCTGACTGCTTTTAATCTGACGCCGAACTTTCCGCCCTGACGGATAACCACCGGCTCTTCCATGCGGATCTCCTCCTGCGCGGGCGTGATTACGCCGTATCCGGTGCTGCGCGCAGAAGCAAGCGCATCCTGGGCTTTTTCATATTCCGCCTTCAGCGCGGACAATTCTTTGACCATAGAAATCAACTGATATTCGCCGTCGATTTTAATTCCCGCAAGATCGCTCAGCATCCGGTAGTACCATGCGTCGTCCACGTCCACCCGCACGCGCGCGGTGTCTGTTTCCTCCTCCGCCCCGCTCTCCAGCACCGCTTTGTTTACATATTCCAGATTTCCAAAACGCAGAAGCCCGGCGCTCAGCTCTTCTTCCGTCAAATTTGGCAGCAGTTCTTTGGTAATATTTACGAGACCCTCCTTAACCGGATGTTCCGCCGGAAGCATTTCCACCCATTTGGGTATGTACAATTCCAACTTTGACAAGCTCAAAAAGATACCCCCTTACCTGTACTGTCTTAGTATATGTAAGAGGGGTATCCGGTTATTCCTGTATTTCTGCGTTTCGAGAAAATTTATTCCGTATAAAGCGGCGTCGAATAATAGCGGTCGCCGGAATCCGGCAGGAGCGCCACAATGGTTTTCCCTTTATTTTCCGGGCGTTTGGCAAGCTGAATTGCGGCAGACAGCGCCGCTCCGGATGAGATACCGGTCAAAAGGCCTTCCGCTTTTCCAAGCTGCCGGCTGGCCGCAAACGCATCCTCGTTTTCCACCGGGATAATTTCATCATAAATAGAAGTATTTAACGTATCCGGCACAAATCCGGCGCCGATCCCCTGGATTTTATGCGCTCCGCTTCGCCCTTCCGACAATACGGGGGAAGCTGCCGGCTCTACCGCCACGACCCTGACTTCCGGCTTTTTACTCTTTAAGAATTCGCCTACGCCGGTAATGGTGCCGCCTGTACCGACCCCTCCCACGAAAATATCAACCGCGCCGTCCGTATCGTTCCAGATTTCCGGGCCGGTCGTTTCTCTGTGCGTCTTCGGGTTGGCGGGGTTTACAAATTGACCCGGAATAAAGCTGCCCTCAGTCTGGGCTGCAAGTTCTTCCGCCTTTGCAATCGCCCCTTTCATGCCTTTTGTGCCGTCCGTCAGCACCAGCGTCGCGCCATATGCTTTTAAAATGTTTCTTCGCTCCACGCTCATGGTTTCCGGCATCGTCAGAATGATACGGTATCCCTTGACCGCGGCGATAGCCGCAAGTCCGATCCCCGTATTTCCGGAAGTCGGTTCAATGATCGTTGCGCCCGGTTTCAGCTTTCCCTGCGCTTCCGCGTCTTCGATCATCGCTTTTGCGATTCTGTCTTTTACGCTTCCCGCCGGATTCAGGTACTCCAGCTTAACCAGCAGCTTCGCTTCCAGGCCCAGCTGCCTTTCCAGGTTCCGAGCCTCGACAAGCGGGGTGTTTCCAATCAGTTCCAATGCGCTTTGATAAATCTTACTCATTTCTTTCTCCTCACTTTCTATATATTTCCTATTGTTATACTATGTAATACAGTATAGCACGCAAATTTCATTTGTCAATTACTTTTTTTTGAAATGAAAACCTGCCCTTGGTTCCTGTCTTTTGGACCGAGGGCAGGTTGTTTTTAACGCTTAAAGCTGCGGCAGCATCGCCGTCGCAATGCTAAAATAGATTAAGATAGAGCAGGTATCCACCAAAGTGGAAATGATCGGCGCCGATACAATCGCCGGATCGATGTTTACCTGTTTTGCCAGAAGCGGCAGCACGCATCCAATCAGTTTGGAAATGATAATCGTCACCACCAGGGAACATCCGACAATAACGGCG
>CANQJX010000067.1 GCA_947624335.1 uncultured Marvinbryantia sp. | reverse complement strand
CCCAGAGTACCTGCGCAATGTTGGGTTTATTGGAAGGCAGCGCAATCTCGTCTTTTATGCGAAGAATATCTTTTTTCTGGACGATCAGCTGCAGCAGATCCAGTTTTTTGGTAAGGGTACTCACCTCGGAAATCCCATGCAGTTCTACCGCTGCCTGCGCGTCATAAGTTTCCTCCATAGAAAGCGTAAACGCGAGCAGCGCCTTTAAACTCAGTTTTCTGGAATTGATCAAAGATACCGTCACATCTTCCGCTTCCCATTTTGTATGGACATTTTCACCCGGCGTCACTCCCGCAAGAGCGATTTTTTCATGGAAAGGAATTTTCGTATCCAGCCTGCTGATCTGGTGTTCCGACGTATCCGCAATGTAAAGCACGCAGATCTGCAAAGCGCCGGTGATCGTTACCTGATCCGTATCCACCTGTATATCTTCAATCCTGACTTCCGCTTTATTCTGGATAATACGGTCCGCGTCGGCCTGCTGGTCCGGCACATTACAATCTTCCTCTAAGGTGATGCGGCTGACCGCTCTTCCTTTCTCGCGCATCATATGTATATTTTTCTTTAATAATTCCAAAAAGATCCCTCCCTGCATCGTCTCTTAGCAATTTATGCGGGGAAGCTAACGTTTATGTCCGTTTTTGATCGCTGTACGCAAAAAGAAACCGGTTCGTATGAACCGGTTTCTCTGTACGTTTTTATGATTTACCAACCATATACTCTCTTATAAGTTGCCACCTTAGAATCGGTTACCGCCTTCAGCGCTTTTTCAATCAAAGCATACGTCTGCGGACGACTGTTCTTTAATGCGGTCGGATTCATGCAATAATCTCTGTAAGATTCCGCCAGATACTCCGATGCGCCCGATGTTACATATGCTTTCTGCACTCCGGTATACAGATTCTTCTCCGCCGCGTAAGCAGCCTGACCTTCCGATCCGCCGTCGTTCGCTTTGTTGGCGACATACATAAACATCAGGAAATGTCCAAGCTCATGGTAGATGGCATCGTTCTTTTCTTCCACCATCGTAATGCTTCTGGAGGCCGCGTCAAATCTTCCGGTATAAGATACGGTAGAATCCACCTTAATGGTAAAGCCTAATTTAATAAAGGCGTTGCGCAGCTTCGCGTCGGCTTTCGGCAGCGAACTGTTTACATCCAGATTCTTTTTCACGACAGCCTTGGCCGGAGCTGCAGTCGTTTTTTTCGCAGCCTTTGTGGCCGTTGCGTTCACGGTTGTGGTCGTTGTGGTAGTAACCGTCTTCGTTGTTGTCGTTACCTTTTTCTTTTTCTGCTTCTTTGTATACTTCTCAACCGTGCTGGTCGTTGTCTGCGTCTGGGTTTTCACAGTCTTGTCTGCGGATTTTTTTGTAACGGTAGAAGTTTTCTTTTTGGTCGGAAGCTTCTTGGTATAAGACTTTTTCGACGGTTTTTTGATCTTTACCGTCTTTGTCGATTTCTTGGTCTTCGTCTGTTTGGTAACCTTCGGAGCTGCTGCGAGCGGCACTTCTTCTTCCACAATCACTTCGCCGTCCGTAACAACCGGCAGTTCCATAACGGTATTCTGCGAATCATACAGATACAGACCGCCGCCAAAAAGGACGACCGCTGCCAGCAAACCGCAGCTGGTTCTGACCAAACGTTTGTTTTCGGATAGTTTGCGGATCCCTTTTCCTTTCATAATTAACACATCCTCCTTTTTCAGCGGATTTGAAGTACAAAAAACTGCTTACGTTTTACCATAAGCAGTTGCCACATCGAATGTACTATTTCTAGATGCACCCCTATACTACAAATCACATTTAGATTGAAATGCGGCAACCGGCTGTCATAGCGTTTCAAGCCTTAGACCCTTGGCTTTGCGTCCCTGTCTTTCAACAGGTTTGCCCTTATAAACTTTTCTACCTTTCTGAGCTTATAATATACCCGTTTACAATTATTGTCAATACTTTTTCAAGGGCTTTTTCTCTGATTTTCTTATAAATTTTTTTATTGTTTTAATGCGTTTTTTTGATAAAAAATTCTTGGTAGAATTTTTTATCTCTTCATGCTATAATTTGAAGTATTATATAGGAGGTTATGGGATGTTTGATCATTTGTTGAAGAAAAACCGTATATCCCTCAATATTCTCTTATTTATCATACTGTTTTTTGCGGCCGCCTGTTCCAATGGAAGCGGCGGCTCCGGCAAGATTCCGGTGCGTCCCGGCGAGATTCTTCTGCCGGGCCATCCTGAAAAAGATGTATTGGAAAACGACAGCGCCCGGATTGACGTCTCTAATTTAAAGGAAGGCTATTTCGCGGCATGTTATTTTGGTTCTGCCGAAAAGGCAAAGCTCCAGCTTACGGGGCCGGACGGGATCACCTATACTTATGATATGCCGATGGACGGAAGCTGGGACTTTTTCCCGTTTACAGCCGGCAGCGGCGCTTATACCCTTACGGTCTACGAGGGTATGTCTGATTCGGACGATCTTTATTATACATCACTTGCGGAAGAATTGGAAGTAGATTTACGCAATGAACTGCTTCCGTTCCTCTACCCAAACCAGTTTGTCAACTACGATCAGAATACAAAAGCGGTGGCGGAAGCGGAGCGGATTACCGACGGCTGCGATACGCAGGCCGATATGGTGAAGGCAGTGTTCGATTTTGCCACCACCCAGATTGAATACGACGCCGAAAAAGCGGCAACCGTGACCTCCGGTTATCTTCCCGATGTGGACGAGACCCTTGCGTCCCGGAAGGGAATCTGCTTCGACTACGCGGCGCTTATGACCTGCATGCTGCGTTCGCGCGGAATCCCCACAAAGCTTCAGATCGGATTTTCCGGCGACATCAAGCACGCATGGATCAGCACCTATCTGGAAGATACGGGCTGGGCGGAAAATATCATACAGTATGACGGCACCGGATGGGCGATGATGGATCCTACGTTCGCCGCGGAGATGGACGACAGCCAGGCGGCGGCATATATCGGCGACGGAACAAATTATACATTGCAATATTCCAGATAACCAGAATCAATATCGGAGGACAGAACATGAAGCAAAAGCAGGGACAACTTTCGAATGCGGAGCTTGCCGCCTTTTTCGGGCAGATGGCAATGATCCAGCACGCCGGCATTCCTTCCGTGGAGGGAATTGTGATGATGGCCGACGACGCCACGGACGAGGAGACCAAAAAACTGCTCGCCTCTATCAACGAAGCGATCAATGAGACCGGGCTGCTTTATCCGGCCCTCAGCGGCGCCGGCGTATTTCCGGATTATGCGCTGAATATGATCCATATAGGAGAAAGCTCCGGAAACCTGGACGAAGTAATGTCCGCGCTTGCGGATTATTATGAGCGCGAAGACGCGATCTCAAAAGAAATTCGTTCCGCCGTCACTTATCCGCTAATTATGATCGGAATTATGATCGCGATTGTAGCAATCCTGCTGGTACGGGTAATGCCTGTTTTTCAGCAGGTATACCGCCAGCTTGGCAGCGATATGACCGGCCTTTCCGCCACGCTTCTTCATGTGGGCAACTTTCTTGGCAGCTACGGCTATCTGTTCCTGCTTGCCTTTATGATTCTTTGCGTTGGCGTCGTCTGGCTGGTGCGCCGCAAGAAGATCCGGCTTCCTTTTATGAATGATTTTTACGAGAAAATTTCCGCCGGGCGTTTTGCCAGCGGCATGGCGCTGACCCTTGCCAGCGGCCTGGATACGGACGAGAGCCTGGATATGATCCTGCAGCTGGTAGAAGACGAAGAAGCGCAGAAAAAGATCCGGGAATGCCGCGAGCTGAGCGTAAACGGCACAGAGCTTCCCGACGCGCTGGCAAAATCCGGAATATTCAGCGGTTTAAACGCCCGTCTGATCTCCGTCGGATATCGCGTGGGATCTGTCGATACAGTAATGAAAAAAGTTGCGGAACGTTATCAGGAAGAAACACAGGACAAAATCGAGAGCATTATCTCGATCATAGAACCGTCTATGGTTGCCGCGCTTTCTTTAATCGTAGGGCTTGTGCTTCTTTCGGTGATCCTGCCGCTTCTCGGCATTTTGTCGGGTATGGGAGGCTTATAGGAGGATACTATGACACCAAAACGTTTTGTAAGACGAACTTCCTATTCCGCTATACTGCGGAAACTGGCGCCGGTTTTGATTTCCGTTCTGGTACTGGGCATATTTTACGGCGCCGTTTCTTCCATGACAGCGTCCGCGACGGACGAGCAGAAAAAGAATCTGGAAGCCACCCTGCGCCGCGGGATTATGCAGTGCTACGCGCTGGAGGGAAGTTACCCGGAAAGTCTTTCCTATCTTCTTTCCAACTATCCGATTTATTATAACAAAGACGCTTTCCTCATCGATTATCAGATTATCGGCCAGAATATTTATCCGGCCGTGTCGGTGATCCAGCGGAAATAACAGGAGAATGTAATGTCAGGCAGAAAGCAGAAAACTTACATGGTAGATTTTATTTTTACATTGTCCCTTTTTGGGGTCTTTGCCGTTTCGGCGCTTCTTGTGCTTGTGATCGGCGCAAATGTCTACCGTTCCACCGTAAATACACAGGAAGCAAACGCTATGAAGCGCACCGCCATCGCCTATATCGCCGAAAAGATCCGACAGAATGATACGTCCGGCAGTATTTCGGCGGGCGAAGTGGAAGGCTGCCCGGCGTTGATCCTGAAAAGCGAATACGGCAAAGAATCTTATTCCACTTATATTTATACCTACAACGGCAGCCTGCGGGAACTGTTTATGAAAAGCTCCGCCGTTCCCGCCCTGATTGCGGGACAGGAGATCGCGGAAATCTCCGGTTTTTCGGTTGATTCCGTTTCCGATCATCTTTACCGTACTTCTGTCACAGACAAAAACGGGCAATCGCTGTCCCTGTATATCAATACCAAAAGCAGCTGACCCATAAAGGAGCGCTATATGAAAAGATCGAAAACTGCTCTGTTTTTAATGGAAACCATGTTTGCAATTCTCTTTTTCGCGGTTGCGGGAACCGTATGCCTTCAGCTTTTCGTGCAGGCGCACACATTCAGCCAAAACGCGACAAAGCTGGACGAAGCCGTTACGGTCTGCCAAAGCGCCGCCTCCATTCTGGAAAGCGGAGATTTTGACGCCCTGCCGGAATTTTATGAAAACGGCAGCCTGGAAAACGGGCAATTTACCGTTCCGTTCGGCGCCGACGGGCGCTATGCCCTGCGCGTGACGGACGGCGATACTTCGTACTGGATTCAGGCGCTGGATGGGAAAGAGGAGATTTTTTCTTTATTTCTGTTGAAAAGATACGAAGCAAACAGCGCGGAAAGGAACACGCCATGAAGAAAAAAACGCCTTCCGTTTTTAACGTCGGGATTTCTTCTATCCTTATTATCTTTATATTGCTTTCGCTTGTGAGCTTTGCCACACTCGCGCTGCTTACCGCGCGTTCCGATTATCTGCTCAGCCGCAAATACGCCGAACGCGTCCGCGCTTACTACGAGGCGGAAAACGAGGCGATCCGCAGATGGAACGACCTGGACCAGAATCCGCAGGGCAAAGAAGTTTCTTATCAAATACCCATCGGCGATAGCCAGCAGTTAACGGTCACACTTACTTTTTCCGAAGAAGAAAAGAAATACCGGCCGACCGTCTGGAAAACCGAAAGCACCAGAGAATGGACCGGGGATGATTCGCTGAATCTCTATACCGGAACGCCGGGCGAGGATGTACAGGAGGAATAAGCAGTTATGATGAATACGATGGAACTTTTAAAAACCGTATCCGAAAATAAAGCGTCCGATATTTTTATTATCGCGGGCCTTCCGCTTTCCTACAAAGCAAACGGCACGCTGCATACCGTCTCGTCCGAGAAGATGATGCCGCTGGATACGGAGGCGATGATCCGTGAGATTTACAATCTGGCCGACCGCCGCGATATGAATAAGCTCTCTACCCGCGGAGACGACGACTTCTCCTTTGCGATACAGGGATTGTCCCGTTTCCGTGTAAGCACCTATAAGCAGAGGGGTTCTTATGCCGCCGTAGTGCGTGTGATTTCTTTCCAGCTTCCCTCTCCTTCCGAACTGGGCATCCCGCAGCACATTATCGAGCTTGCCGATTTTTCCAAAGGCATGGTCCTGGTGACCGGCCCCGCGGGCAGCGGAAAATCCACTACGCTGGCCTGTATGGTAGATTTCATCAACCGTACTCAGAGAAAGCACATCATTACGCTGGAGGATCCGCTGGAATTTTTGCACCGCCACGAATTAAGCATTGTCAGTCAGCGCGAGATCGCTACCGATACCGAAAGTTATCTGGTCGCCCTGCGCGCCGCTCTGCGCCAGAGTCCGGATGTAATTCTGCTGGGCGAAATGCGCGACTATGAGACGATACAGACGGCGATGACCGCGGCGGAGACCGGGCATCTGATCTTATCCAGCCTGCATACGATCGGAGCGGCAAATACGATCGACCGTATTATCGACGTATTTGATCCGGGACAGCAGCGCCAGATTGCGATTCAGCTCTCCACTGTGCTTCAGGCGGTTGTCTCGCAGCAGTTAGTGCCGGATGTGGACGGCCGGCTGATTCCGGTCTTTGAGGTGATGACGCTCACTCCGGCTATCCGCAACATGATCCGCGACAGCAAGGTTCCGCAGATCGACAGCCTGGTATACGCCGCTTCCAGCGATAATATGATTTCCATGGACAACAGCCTGCTTGCGCTTTATAAAAAAGGCGCGATCACCGAACAGACCGCGCTGCAGTATGCTTCCAATGTAGAAATGCTGAAGCGCAAACTTTAAACAGTCATCCTTTGCACAAATATAATTCCCGCAGTTTCTGAAGCTTATCTTCCGTAAGGTCAAGTTCTTTGCGCAGATAAGCTTTTACTGTGCCATATTCCCGTTTTAGAAAAGCAAAAACACTGTCCAGATACTCTTCCTCCGTTTCAAAGATAATCCGTACCTGCTCCAGTTTTTCTTCGGGCGCGCCCGTCTGCTCTGCAAGCCGGGCGATCAGCGTTTCGTTGGTTTCCCGCAGATAGCCGCGCGTGCGTATATAGTCCTTGCGGATGACGTCTTCCGACACATTAAAAGCGGACAAAAGCAGCATCGTTCCTACGCCCACGCGATCTTTTCCCGCGCTGCAGTGCCAGAGAACGGCTCCTTCTTCCTGCGCAAGCAGGCAGTCAAAAAAGCGTTGATACTGCTCCCTGGAAAATTTATCCCGCACCAGGCTCGGATAAATGGCGCGCATCAGTTCTTTGGAATCGCCGTTTAACTCCAGCAGATCCAGAAAGCCCTTTCTTTCTCTGGTAATGCCTATGGTTTCTTCCTTCGCAACCGGATTTACTATATACCGCACGCCTTCCAGGACCGGATCCGGCTGTTCCTCCCGCTCGGTATCCGTGCGGAAATCCACAATCGTTTTCAGATTGTATTCCTCCAGCAGCGTTTTTGCGTCTTCCGGCGAAATATCCGAAAGCTGTCCGCTTCGGATCAGGCGGCGCGGCAGGATGCGATATCCGTCTTTTGTCGCAATTCCTCCCAGGTCCCTGGTATTTGGAAGGCTTGAAAGCGCAATGCGGCAGCCTTTCGGGCAGCCCACCGCTATCCGCGGATTTTGTCTGCTTATCTGTGCAAGAAACCCTTGCGCTTCTTCCCCGGACATAGGACATGGAAGCGTCTTTTTCTCTCCGGTCACCAAAACAACCGAATGTATCTCAAACGGAACCCGTCCGCAGCACAGCTTTGCCGACGCTTCCTCCACACGATGGTAGGCCCATAGAATCTCTTTCAGGCTGATCTCGTATCTCCTGCCCAGACGATTATATAAGATTCTGTCTTCCTGCAGTTCCACTTTTCCAAAACGCATCTCGATCTCTCCTTTTGCTTTACTCAACGATGCTCACGCTTCCACTTTTCCAGTTCTTCCAACCGTTTTTTCACCGCCTGTTCCTGTCCCTGTTCCGTCGGACGGTAATATCTGCGCCCTGTCAGAGAATCCGGCAGGCACTGCATGGCGGTTACTTTTTCCTCCGTGTTATGCGCGTACTGATACCCCTCCGCATAATGCAGCTCTTTCATCAGGGCTGTCGGCGCGTTGCGAAGCCAGAGCGGTACCGGCTCCGCCTGTTTATTTTTTACATCCTGTTTACATTCTTCGCACGCCGTATAAAGCGCGTTTGACTTTGGCGCCATAGCCAGATAGGTAACCGCGTGCGTCAGATGGACGTCGCACTCCGGCATCCCCAGAAAATGGCACGCCTGATACGCCGCTACCGCTACCTGCAGGGCCTGGCTGTCGGCCATGCCCACATCCTCGCTGGCGAAGCGGATCAGGCGGCGCGCGATGTAAAGCGGATTTTCCCCGCCGTCCAGCATCCGGCACATCCAGTAAATCGCTGCGTCCGGATCGCTGTTGCGCATTGACTTATGCAAAGCGGAGATCATATTATAATGTTCTTCTCCCGCTTTGTCGTAAAGAAGCGATCTGCGGCTGATGCACTGTTCCAGGTTCTCGTCCGTCACAACGATGCCCTCCGCGCTGATCTGTCCGTTGATAACGGCTGTCTCCAGCGTATTTAGCGCCGTGCGGGCGTCGCCGTTGGCAAACGCGGCGATTGCCGCGATCTGCCGTTCGCTCATTTTTACATGAGAGTTTTGGAATCCGGCAGGGCTGGTTAACGCATTGTGAAGCAGACGCACCAGATCCTTCTCCTCCAGCGCGCGCAGCACAAACACGCGGCATCGTGAAAGCAGAGCGGCGTGTTTGTGCTGCTGACGCTGCTGCCGGAGG
>CANQJX010000066.1 GCA_947624335.1 uncultured Marvinbryantia sp. | reverse complement strand
CAAAGAAACCATTACGTCGCTGCTGGCTTCCAAAAAAGTGTTTATCATCAACTGCCATGGATGCAAAGAAGTGCATTTTCCGGAAAAGGAAGCGGCAGAGTTTGATAAAGAGCTTTTGGCAAACGGTCAGGTGACGGGTATCCTTACCACCGATTATATCTGCAATCCGGAAAATATGAAACTGCGTCTCCAGAAGTACCGGGATGAGCTGGAAGCGGCGGACGTGATTCTGGTCCGCTCCTGCGGCGTCGGCGTACAGACGGTTTCTGAATATCTGGAAGACAAAATTGTATATGCCGGCTGCGATACTTATCCGCTGCCCGGACATCAGGGCGTGACGCCGCAGGAATACAACTGCGATCAATGCGGCGAGTGCTATCTGAACATTACCGGCGGCGTCTGCCCGATCACGGCATGCTCCAAGAGCCTGTTGAACGGCCAGTGCGGCGGTTCAAAGAACGGGAAATGCGAAGTGGACAGCAATATGGAGTGCGGCTGGGAACGCATTTACAGACGTCTCGCGATGCTGGGACGCCTGGACGTGCTGAAATGCCCGGTGCAGATCCGCAATTATGCAACAGACGAAAAAGTGAAGCAACTTGATGAAAGCAACCGTTAAAATAAAAATGATTAGGAGTAATGGAAAATGAAAATTACAGAATTATTTGATCGTGGTGAATTTGTAGTTTCTGCGGAAGTAGGGCCGCCAAAGGGATATCATATCGAGCCGCTTCTGGAAGAGGCCAAAACATACCTGACGGGCGTTACGGCGGTAAACGTAACAGACAACCAGTCTTCCGTGATGCGCTTTGGCTCTCTGGCAACCTGTAAAGCCTTAAAAGACGAGGGGCTTCTTCCGATCTTCCAGATTACCTGCCGCGACAGGAACCGTATCGCGCTGCAGTCGGATATTTTAAGCGCGGCGTATTTCGGAATAGAAAACCTGCTTTTACTGACCGGCGACCATACGAAAATGGGCGACCATCCGCAGGCGAAGCCGGTATTTGACCTGGATTCCGTATCTCTGATCCACACTGTAAAACAGCTTGAGAGCGGCGTGGACCTTGGCGGAAACGAGCTGGTCGGCGAACCCCCCAGCTTTGCAAAGGGCGCCGTGGTATCGCCCTGCAGCGATTCCATCGACGCGCAGCTTGCAAAGATGGAGCGCAAGGTTGCCGCGGGCGCGGATTATTTCCAGACGCAGGCCGTGTTTGAACCGGAAAAATTCATTCAGTTTATGGAAAAGGCAAAACAGTTCGGAAAACCGGTGCAGCTTGGCGTTGTGATCCCGAAGAGCGTGGGAATGTGCAGATACATGAACGGCAATGTGGCCGGCATCCACGTTCCGGAAGAAATGATTGAGGAACTCAAGAAAGACAAAGAGGCGGCCAAGGCGGGCATTACCGGCGTAGAGATTGTGGCGCGCATCATCAAAGAGTGCAAACCTTACTGCCAGGGCGTACATATCATGGCTCTCGGCTGGGAGAGCAAGATTCCCGGACTTCTTGAAAAAGCCGGTATCTGATAAAAATTTATGCGGGATGGAGGCGTTTCCGAAAAGAACTGTTTTGGAACGCCTCCATCCGGCAACAGGAGGAGAATGGTATGAACAATTCGATCTTCAGACAAAAATCAATTGACAGAGTATCTTCGCCGGAGCAGTTAAACGATTATATCCGCGTGACTTCGCCGAGGATATGGCTTGTGATCGCCGCCGTGCTTTTTCTTATCGCCGGAATGATCTTCTGGGGAGTTTTCGGGACAGTTGAAATGCGCGACGCAGAAGGAAATGTTCAGGAAGTGCATCCGATCACGTTTGTGATCAACTGACAGGCAGATGAGGGATGATATGGCAGAGAAAAGAAAGAAAATAGCAAAAACGCCGGTTATCATGCAGATGGAGGCTCTGGAATGCGGAGCCGCATGCCTTGTAATGGTGCTGGCTCACTATAAAAAATGGCTTCCTCTGGAACAGGTGCGCAGAGACTGCGGCGTTTCCAGGGACGGCTCGAACGCGAAAAATATTTTGCAGGCGGCGCGCCGATACGGATTAGAGGCGGACGGCTACCGATACGACGTGGAGGATATTAAGGCGGAAGGCACATTCCCGTGCATCATCCACTGGGGCTTCAACCATTTTGTCGTGCTGAAAGGGTTTAAGGGGGATAAGGCTTATCTCAACGACCCGGCAAGGGGAAGCTGCGCCGTATCCATGGAGGAATTTGACAACAAATTTACCGGTATCTGCCTGCAGTTTGCTCCGACCGAAGCGTTTGAACCGAGCGGAAAAAAGAAAAGTATGCTGGGCTTTGCCAAAAAGCGGATGGAAGGAACCGGCCCTGCCGTGGCGTTTGTCGCTCTGACAACCATGATTGTCTCTCTTGTCACACTGATCCGTTCCGGATTTACCAGAGTCTTTCTGGACCAGCTTTTGTCGGAAAACAACCCGGAGTGGCTGCTGCCGTTTATGCTGGGATTCGGAATACTTGTCGTGGTGCAGATTACGGTCGCGTGGATTAACGCGGTGTACGCGCTGCGCATAAACGGGAAGATGGCGGTGGTAGGCGATACCACCTATATGTGGAAAGTAATGCAGCTGCCGATGGAATTCTTTTCCCAGAGAATGGCGGGAGATATTCAGCAGAGGAAGGCGACCAATGCAAATCTGGCGGGAAATCTGGTCAACACGATCGCGCCGCTTTTCCTGAATACGATTATGATGGTGTTTTATCTGGTGGTTATGCTCCGATACAGCGTTCTTCTTACGGCGGTCGGAATATCGGCGGTGTGCATTAATGTGTTTTTATCGCGGTATATTTCGGAAAAGCGCGTAAATATATCCCGCGTACTGATGCGCGACAGCGGAAAGCTTGCCGCGTCGACCGTATCCGGGATTGAGATGATCGAAACGATCAAATCCAGCGGAGCGGAGAACGGATATTTTGAAAAGTGGGCGGGCTATCAGGCAAGCGTAAACACGCAGAATATCCGCTATGCGAAGATCAACCAGTATCTGGGGCTGATTCCGGGACTGGTACAGCAAATCGCTAATATATCCGTGCTGATTTTGGGCATTTTCCTGGTAATGCAGGGGAATTTTACGGTCGGCATGGTAATGGCGTTCCAGGGATTCCTTTCGCAGTTTACGGCGCCGGCGCAGTCTCTGATCAGCGCGGGCCAGATTATACAGGAAATGCGGACGGATATGGAGCGCATCGAAGACGTGATGGAATACCCGGCGGATTCGTACCCCGAACCGGAAGCGGACAGCAATGTGGAATACGATAAATTAAGCGGTTCGGTAGAACTGAAAAATATCACGTTCGGCTATTCTCCTTTAAAGGAGCCGCTGATTAAAAACTTCAGCATGCGTTTGAAACAGGGCGACCGCGTTGCCTTTGTGGGGGCGTCCGGCTGCGGGAAATCTACGCTGGCGAACCTTCTCTGCGGCCTGTATCAGCCGTGGGAGGGCGAGATTCTTTTTGACGGAAAACCAATCCGGGAAATCGACCACAGTATTTTTACCGGATCCGTTGCGGTCGTAAATCAGGATATTATTCTGTTTGAGGATACGATTGCGAACAATATCCGGATGTGGGATACCTCGATTGAAGATTACGAGGTGATTCTGGCGGCGAGAGACGCCCAGATCCACGACGATATCATGGGCAGAGAGGGCGGCTATCAATACCGTCTGAATGAAGGCGGCACAGATCTCTCCGGAGGGCAGAGACAGAGGCTGGAGATTGCCAGGGTGCTGGCGCAGGATCCGACGATCATTGTGCTGGACGAGGCGACAAGCGCGCTGGACGCCAAAACGGAATATGAGGTAGTAAAGTCGATCAAAGACAGAGGAATTACCTGCGTTGTAATCGCGCACCGGCTTTCCACTATCCGGGACTGCGACGAGATTATTGTCCTGGATAAAGGAAATGTCGTGGAACGGGGCACGCATGAGGAACTGATGAAACAGAACGGGGCTTATGCGAAGCTTGTGATCAGCGAATAGGAGATAGAGTATGGGATGGTTTGACGAACAGATCAGAGAAAGAAAAGAACATGACGCGCTTACTTTTGAGGACTCTTTTTTAAAGATCGCGGGATCGGTGCTTGGACAGAAGATGTCCATGGCGCTGGAAGACGAGAGCATCAAGGCAAAGGACGCCATTGAAAATATTTTGAAATATTATCGGATCCGTCCGCAGGAAATTCCGGAGAACATCAAGGACCGAAACGAACAACTGGAATATCTGCTGCGCCCGCACGGGATCATGCGCAGAAATATTATTCTGGAAAAGGGCTGGCACAGGGACGCTTACGGCGCCATGCTTGGGCAGAAAAAGGACACGGGAGAGGTTCTCGCGCTGATCCCCAACCGTTTTTCGGGATATTATTTCTATGATGAGAAGGGCCGCAAGGTCAAAGTGACGGATGAGATCGAAAAGGAAATCGACGAGGAAGCGCTGGCATTTTATATTCCGTTCCCGTTGGAGAAAATGGGGCTTGCCTCGCTTATGAAATATATTGTCGGCACGATTGCGGCGCAGGACATTGCTTTGTTCGCGGCGGCAATCCTGGCGGTTACGCTGGTGGGGATGGTAACGCCGCTTATGAACAAGTGGCTTTTTTCCGTGGTTGTATACAGCCAGTCGGCGCGGGCGCTGCTGGCGGCGGCATCCTTTTTGGTATGCCTTTCCATTTCCACGCTGATGATTAATGTGGTCAGGTCGCTGCTTTCCGTACGGATCAGCACCAAGCTGCACATAGCGGTGGAAGCGGCGGTTATGATGCGCATTCTGTCGCTGCCCGCGGATTTTTTCAAAAAGTACAGCGCGGGTGAACTGGCGAACCGGTCCGGATACATAAACAACCTGTGCGATATGCTGGTGAATACGGTTTTGTCGGCGGGACTGACCGGTATTTTTTCCCTGGTTTATCTGGGACAGATCTTTGCGTTTGCCGCCGTCCTGGTTGTCCCTGCAATCGCGATGCTTCTGAGCATGGCGGCTATTTCCGTGCTGTCCGCGTTATGGCAGATGCGGATTACGCGGGAAAGAATGCAGCTGGTTTCCAAGGAAAGCGGTATGGTGTATTCCCTGATCTGCGGAATCCAGAAAATCAAACTTTCGGGCGCGGAAAAGAGAGCGTTTGCAAAATGGGGGGAACAGTACGCCAAAGCATCCGCCCTTGCGTATAATCCGCCGGTGTTTTTAAAAGTCAATTCCGTATTAAATAGTGCGGTCGGGCTGATCGGCGTGATGATCATTTACTATGTGGCGGTAGTGAACCATGTCTCCGTGTCTGATTTCTACGCTTTTAACAGCGCTTACGGCATGGTATCGGGAGCGATTACCACCCTGGCGGGCATGGCGCTTTCCATTGCGCAGATCAGGCCGATGCTGGAGATGGCAGCCCCGATCATGGAAAACGTACCTGAGATTGCAGAAAAGAAAGCGGTGGTGGAGAGGCTGTCCGGCGGCATCGAACTGAACCATGTATCGTTCCGCTACAATGAAAATATGCCGCTTATCATAGACGACCTTTCCCTTAAAATTCATCCGGGGCAGTATGTGGCTGTCGTAGGTTCCACGGGATGCGGGAAATCCACGCTTATGCGTCTTATGCTGGGGTTTGAGAATCCGCAGAAGGGCGCGATCTATTATGACGGCAGGGATTTAAAATCTCTGGATCTGCGCTCGGTAAGGCGTAAGATCGGAACTGTGATGCAGAACGGCAAGCTGTTCCAGGGAGATATTTACTCCAATATCACCATATCCGCGCCGTGGCTTACCATGGACGAGGCATGGGAGGCGGCGGAGCTGGCCGGAGTGGCGGACGATATCCGCAGTATGCCGATGGGGATGCACACGATTATCTCGGAAGGGCAGGGAGGCATCTCAGGCCGGCAGCGCCAGAGGCTGATGATTGCCAGAGCGGTAGCCCCCAAACCCAGAATCCTGATGTTTGACGAGGCGACCAGCGCGCTTGACAATCTTACGCAGAAAAAGGTTTCGGACGCCCTGGAGCAGTTAAAATGCACGAGGATCGTCATTGCGCACCGGCTTTCCACAATCCGGCAGTGCGACCGGATCATTTATCTGGAAAAAGGCAAGATCATTGAGGACGGCACTTATGAGGAACTGATCGCAAAAGACGGAAAGTTTGCCGAACTGGTGGCGCGTCAGAGGCTGGACGAAACGGACGGCGCGGCCAAGGCGGCGGTTTAAAAGAGACCGGCTAAAATAAATTTTTTTCAAAAAAGAGTCTAACAAAATTTATCCGGCGGCGTATCAAAGGATGAGAACACAAAAAAGGAGCAAAAAAAACGGGCCAGATTGGGAGGAACGGCAATGTCCAGAAAAAATGCGGAAAAGTTTATTGAAAGGGCAAACAGCGACAAGGAGATCCAGGAAAAGCTGGCGCAGAGAGGAAAAGCCTATCAGGGAAACAGCAGCGATTTAGAGGAGGTGGTGCGGCAGAATATTCTGCCTGTGGCAAAGGAACTGGGACTGTCATTTAAACCGGCGGATTATATTAAATGCCTGAAAGAGCAAAGCGGCAGAAAAAAGAGCAGCCGGAAATTGTCCGAGGATGATCTGGATGCGGTTGTCGGCGGCGTAGGAGACGTTTCGATAAGCGATAGCAGCGCGGGCGGAGACATTAACATTTGGGATATGCATGTGGAGAATAATTATTACTTTGTTCTTCCGGGGGCAAGTCCGGAGGCGCTGAGTCAGCTTATGCAATAACAATAACAACCAATATATGTCATTGGAAAGTTCATACTGTCCCGACTTTATATATTTAGGAGGGAAATAATATGGCAGACGAAAAGAAATTATCAAACGAGCAGTTAGACGAAGTTGCAGGCGGCATGGGCAATATTAACCTGGGCGGAAACTATGTAGGCGGAAATCAGAACTTTGTGGATCAGACAATGATTGATGCAAGC
Source organism: uncultured Marvinbryantia sp. (assembly GCA_947624335.1). Taxonomy (GTDB): domain Bacteria; phylum Bacillota; class Clostridia; order Lachnospirales; family Lachnospiraceae; genus Marvinbryantia. The sequence goes on along the minus strand of CANQJX010000066.1, from coordinate 1,843 downwards.
ACAACGGTTAAGACCTATGATGATCATAGCAAAAACACCTTCATTGATGACAAATCCACAAACCTTCAGGACAACTCCGTTAATGTATTGCAGCAGCAGGATAACTCTGTAAACACGGATCTGCTGTAAGAGAAGAGTAATTCGCAAACGTTTTATAGCAGACAAAGTAATTTTCAAGATCGTATAAAAACGGCAGGGATGGTATGAGCTTTCCAATGGCATATAGAACAGGTTTCAGAGCAGGAAAGGAAAAGTTATGAAATGGAGAAGAAGAACGGCGGCCCTTCTGGCAATCGTTTTTGCCGGCCTCATCGGTTTTTCGGTTTCGGGCGCGGTTGACGACAGTCTGGATGAATTAAACGAAGAAGACGGTTCTTTTTCCGAAACGGCACCGCGGTATGATATCAACATCGGCACCGCGGCGCTGTGCGGTTCCGGAGCGGAGTGGAACGCTTCAGAAGGAATGACGGTGTACTTTGGAACGTACAACGGGGAGCCGGTAAAATACCGCGTTCTGCCGGAAAGTCCCGACACGCAGACGACGGACGAAGCGTGCGTTCTGCTGGACGCGGACGCCGTACTTGCGCAGATTCCGTTTCACGGGACCATCGACGCCGGCAGCGGGCAGGCAAGCGGAAATCCCAATGAATGGGCCGGCTGCGATCTCAGGGAATATCTGGCGCAGCAGTATGAGGAGAGCGTAAACGGCGCGGAAGATGCCATGTTTTCGGAAGCGGAAGCGCAGGCCATTGCAAATACAGAGTTAGGAAGCACAGCGTACGAGGAGGATCTGGATACGCTGTATGCTTCTTTTTTGGATTATGCGTCAGAGGATCATTTGTTCCTGCTGAGCGCGAAAGAAGCGCAGATGCTTTACGCGGACAACAGCGCCAGAATAAAGACGGGCGGCAATGATTTCTGGTGGGTCAGATCGGCAAACGTGTCGGAGCCGGCATACGCGGGATTTGTGGTATCCAGCGGAGAAGTCCTGATCGGCAACGTAGACGCGGATTGGATCGGCGTAAGCCCCGCTCTGAATCTGCGAAGTTCCTGCGTGCTTTTTACCTCGGCGCTGGATAAAACGACGGCGCTTTTAGACGGCGCGGTACAGATAAGTGAAAGCACCGAGTGGAAAGTTACGCTAAGAGATCCCGAAAAGAGCATCTGTATAACGGACGGCGCGTGTGCCGCCGTGCGGGAGGACGGAACGGTCCTGGTGCCTTATACCTGTACGGACAGCGGCAGTTTCAGCGGGATCAGCCAGATTTCCGTTATGATCACGGATGCGGATTACACTGCGGACGGGGCAAGAATCCTGTATTACGGAGCGCTTCAGGATATTCAGAATGAAAACGGCGAAGGGTTTGGGTCGCAGGAAGTGCAGACGGGAACAGGGACGTTTGTGCTGCCGGAGGATCTTCCGGAAGAATACCATATCTATCTTCTGGCGGAGTATGTGTCGGAAAGCCAGTATTCCGATTATGCAAGCGAACCGGCGGAAATATATCCGGAACCTGCTTCCGGGGCGGAGACGGAATCCGAATCAGAGACGGAAACAGAAACGGAACAGAGCGAGGAATTTACCGAAGCGGGCGAGACCGAAACGGAAAGCTTTTCCGTTGGCGAGACCGAGACCGAGCCGGCGCAGAGCGAGACGCAAACGGAAGAACCGCCGGCGGGCGAGACCCAAACGCAAACAGGGCAGAGCGAGGAAGGGACTGAAGGTTCCTCATCCGAAGAGCCGGAAACAGGCTCGGAGCAGATGACGGAGCCTTTTAGCGGCGGAACCGGATATGCGCAGGGTTTGCACAGAGAAATCCCTACTGCCTGAGATTTGCAGACA
>CANQJX010000065.1 GCA_947624335.1 uncultured Marvinbryantia sp. | reverse complement strand
GCCGGACGTTATGCTGTATCATCACGAATCTTCTTCGCGCGGCGGCGAGGATACGCTGCAAAAGAAGGAACGTTTCCTGCGGGAAGCGGCATTGTTTGAGCAACGATGGCCGGATATTTTAAAGAACGGGGATCCCTGCTATAATATCAATCTGACGCGCACGAGAGGAAACTGTCTGCCGCGTGTAAGCCGGGAAGGGGTCTGATATGGGCGAAGGCAAAAAGACGCTCGATAAAGGAATCGCATATCTGAAGAAGAACGGGCCGGCAGCCGCCCTCAAACGGGCGGCGCGCAAAGCAGCGCTTTTAAAGGAGCCGGATTATCAGAAATGGTATGCGAAACAGAAAAGAGCGATGGAAAAAGAGGCCGCACGGGCAAACGTACAGACGGCGGCGGTACGCCGCATCGCGCCCGACGGGGAAATTCGCGAAACGGACGAATATCTGCTTTTTTTAGACGCGGATACGTCGGCGGATGCGTGGGCGGAGCAGATTTATGCGCAGGCGGCCTGTTCGCATCCGCGGACGGAATTGTTTTACTGCGACAGCGACAGCGCGCAAACGCCGTTTTGCAAACCGGATTTTGACCGCTGGTTTTTGTACAGCGCCAATTATATCGGCTCCGGCTATCTGGCGTCGGCGGCGCTGGCAAGACGAGCCGGGGAGCCGGCCGGGCTGTACAAAGCGGACGGCGCGGGAAAGTATTGGATTCAGGACAAAGGATATCCGCGTCAGCCTTTTTCCGGGAGGGCGGTTTTGTATGATTATCTGCTGCGCTGCATGGAAAATACGCGTGACGTTTTCCATGTTCCGTGGATTCTGTGCCACCGGAAGGCGGCGGACGGGCAGGCGTACCGCGAGGAAGAACAGGTGCTTGCCGCGCATTTCCAAAGAACCGGGCGGCAGGTCCGCATCTGTCCCGGCGCGCAGCCGTGGACGCGCCGTATATGGCGTACGGACGGGAAACGGCCGCTGGTGTCCGTCATCATCCCAAACAAAGACCAGGTGCAAATGCTGGCGGCATGTTTAAAAAGCATCGAGGAAAAGGCGGGATATGACAACTGCGAGATTATCATTGCAGAGAATAACAGCGAGCAGCCCGAAACCTTTTCTTTTTACCGCAGGCTGGAAAAAGAAAACGACAGAATCCGCATCTTGCGCTGGCAGGGTGAATTCCATTATTCCAAAATCAACAACTATGCGGCCTCCCAGGCGAGAGGCGACTATCTGCTCTTTTTAAACAACGATACGGTGATGATCCGGGAAGGCAGCCTGGCGCAGATGGTAAACGATATGTCGGACGGGGTGGGCGCGGTCGGCGCGCGGCTTTATTATGAGGACGGCACCATCCAGCATGCGGGCGTGGTGATCGGATACGGAGGCGTGGCGGGGCATGCCTTTGAGGGCATGGCGCGCCAGAAAGCGGAATTGTTCCCGCAGGTTGTCTGTCAAAGAGCGGTCAGCGCGGTGACGGCGGCCTGTATGCTGACAGACGCAGCCCTGTTCCGGCAGTTAGGCGGGTTTGACGAAAATTTAAGAATTGCCTATAATGATATTGATTTATGCCTGCGGATATGGGAAAATAAAAAAGCGGTTCTGTACGAGCCGTACGCGGAACTGATCCATTATGAGTCGAGGACGCGGGGACTGGAATTAACCGCCCGGCAGGCAGAACGCGTGCGGAAGGAAGCGCAGGCGTTTAAGGAACGCTGGAAAGATTATCTGGAGGCCGGCGATCCGTATTACAATCGGAACCTGACGTTGGAGAAAGCGGATTTTTCACTGAAACGATAAGGAGCGGCAGCATGAAAGTCACGGAGCGGATCAAGCGTATTCCAAAAGAATACAAGCTGGAAATTTTATTTTTGTTGGCAGTTGCAATTTATTATACGGCTTGGGCGTACATCCAGCCGCTGGGCGTTTCGCCGGACGAATCCATGCGCTATGATGTGGCGAAATTTATATACGGCAGCGGGACGCTGCCGCGCGGGGACGAACCGGCCATTATGAATCGGACGTGGGGGATTTCTTATGCATATAACCCGATTTTGTCTTACATGATTGCCGCGGCCGCCATGAAAGCCATGAGCCTTTTCTCTACGGGCCCGTTTAAGCTGCTGATGGCCGCCCGCATGGTCAGCGTGGCGTTCGGCGTGGGAACGGTCTTTTTTGCGATCCGGATCGCAAAAAAGAGTTTCAACAGACGTATGGGAAGGCTGTTTGTACTGGTTCTGGCGTTTATTCCGAACATGGCGTTTTTATCGTCGTATGTCAACACAGACGCGATGGGCGTGTTCTGCACGGCCGCGATCACATACGGGTGGATCTGCGCGCTGCAGGACGGGTGGACGAAAAAGAACTGTGTTTTGCTGGGCGTTTCCATCGGTCTTTGCGCGCTTTCGTATTACAACGCGTATGGCTTTATCCTGTGCAGCATATTGCTGTTTGCGGCGACGCATTTATTCGGAGAACGCCGAAAATGGGATGTGAAAGGACTGTTTTGCAAAGGGATGCTGATTTCCGTTCTGGTGCTGGCAATCTGCGGCTGGTGGTTTGTAAGAAATTACAATCTGTACGACGGAGATTTTCTGGCGCGCAGGGCCATGAACGAATGCGCCGAGGAACATGCGCTGGAGGCATATAAGCCGTCGCAGCACGATACGCCGCAGGACTGGGGGCTGACGCCGATCCAGATGCTGTTTAACCGGGAACCGCTTGCCTACACCTGGATCGATCTGGTGGGAAGAAGTTTTATCGGTATCTTTGGGGCAATGTCGATCGCCATGGCGCGGTGGTATTACCTGGTTTGGTGGATGTTTTTCGGAGTCGGTTTCCTGGGAATCTTTCTGACGTTCCGCGAACTGTTTGCACTGCGCGAAAACGGAAAATGGCGCGACAGGGGATGGGTGAACTGGACGATGCTTCTGGCGGCCGTCATACCGAATGTTTTGAATGTGTACTATTCTTATGCGAACGATTATCAGCCTCAGGGAAGGTACAGCTTTCCGATGATCGTGCCGTTTCTGTATTTTGTAGTTACGGGGTTTGACAATGTGGTGAAAAGGCGAATCAAGGATGTACATAAGCAGGAACTTGTTTTCACCCATGCGGGCGCGTTTGCGGTACTCCTTGGGCTGCTCAGCTATGTGGGGACATTTCTGCCTGCCTATGTGCCGCTGTTTGCTTAAAAATCTTACGATAAGGCCGGAGGGAAAATGCGATGATTGATTTTAATAAAGCGCCGTTTACCGGAAAAGAAACAGAATATATGCAGCAGGCGATCCAAAGCGGAAAGATGTGCGGGGACGGCCCGTTTACAAAAAAATGCGCCGAGTGGATCCGCGCGCAGTATCATGTGAACCATGCGCTTTTGACTACTTCCTGCACGCACGCGCTGGAAATGGCGGCGTATCTGGCGGATATTCAGCCCGGAGACGAGGTGATTATGCCTTCCTATACATTCTGCTCTACGGCGGACGCGTTCGTGATGCGCGGCGCGCGCATTGTTTTTGTGGATATCCGTCCGGACACTATGAATATCGACGAACGGCTGATTGAGGACGCGATCACGGAAAAAACCAGAGCGATTGTGCCGGTACATTACGCGGGGGTTGCCTGCGCCATGGATGAAATTCTGGCGCTTGCCGCAAAATATAATCTGAAAGTGATAGAAGACGCCGCGCAGGGCGTAAACGCCCGCTACAAGGGAAAACCGCTCGGAACGATGGGAGATTTCGGCTGTTACAGTTTCCATGAAACGAAAAATTATACCATGGGAGAGGGCGGGGCGCTCCTCTTTCAGGACGACGCTTATCTGGAACGTGCGGAGATCCTGCGGGAAAAAGGGACCGACCGCAGCAAATTTTTCCGCGGGCAGGTAGATAAATATACCTGGGTGGATTTTGGCTCGTCTTATCTGCCGAGCGATTTGAACGCCGCCTATCTTTACGCGCAGCTGGAAATTGCGGATCAGATTAACCGGAAGCGCCTGCAGATTTACAATTATTATCACGAGGCGCTGGCGCCGCTGGAGGAAAAGGGCGTCGAACGCCCCTTTGTGCCCGATTATGCGACGCACAACGCGCATATGTATTATCTGAAATTAAAAGATCTGAAAACCAGAACGGCGTTTATTTCTTATCTGCGCGAGCATGGGGTGCAGGCGGTCTTTCACTACATTCCGCTGCATTCCGCGGCCGCCGGACGGAAGTTCGGCCGCTTCCACGGCGAAGACGTTTACACAACCAGAGAGAGCGAACGGCTGGTGCGGCTTCCGCTTTACTATAATCTGGAGATGGATCAGGCGGCGTATGTCGCGGATACGATTTTGCGGTTCCAAAACTGGTAAAAAGAAGGTTTTGCTCACCGGAGGGCACGATGAAAGACAGAGAATATCATATGCAGATGGGGCGACTTGCGAAAGCCGTCTCGCCCGCTTATATAAAAAAAGCATACCGCTATCTGAAAAGACACGGACTGAAACAATTTCTGATCCGGCTGACCGAACGCTTTTCGGCGCAGGATATTGATTACGGGGAATGGTTTGCCTTAAATCGCGCGGACGAAAAAGAACTGGCGGAACAACGGAGCAGAACTTACGAGGATCCGGTGAAAATCAGTATTGCGGTCGCTCTTTACCGGACGTCGGAAAAATTTTTGCGCGCTATGATCGAATCTGTGACGGCGCAGACGTACCCGCACTGGGAACTTTGCCTTGTAGACGCAAGCCCGCGCAGGCAGGATAAAGACAGCGATTACTGCACAGAGACGATCCTGACGGAGACGGTGCGGCCGTATCTTGCGCAGGATGAGCGGATACGTTACCAGATACTGGATCGCAACAGCGGTTTTTCGGGGAATATTAATGAAGCGATCCGCATGGCGAAGGGCGCCTTCATCGGATTTCTGGATCACGACGACCTGCTGGAGCCGGACGCCCTGTATCATGTGGCGCGGGTAATCCGGGAGGACGGCAGGACGGATGTGATCTATACCGATGAAGATAAAGTGAACCGCAGGGGAACCAAGTATCTGACGCCGAACATGAAACCGGATTTTAACCTGGATCTTCTGCGTTCCAATAATTATATCTGTCATTTTCTGGTCGTGCGCAAAACGCTGGCGGAAAAAGCGGGCGGTTTTCACCAGGAATTTGACGGGGCGCAGGACCATGATTTTATTTTCCGCTGCGCGGAAGGGGCGAGAAAAATTTCTCATGTGCCCAAGGTGCTGTATCATTGGCGCACGCACGAAGGCTCTACGTCGGACAACCCGGACAGCAAGCTGTATGCTTTTGAAGCGGGGAAACGCGCGGTGGAGGCGCATCTGGAGCGCATGGGGGTGCGCGCGAAGGTAACGGACACGCCGGATCTTGGCTATTACCGCGTACAGTATGAACTGCAGGGAAATCCGATGGTTTCCGTGCTGATTCCCAATAAAGATGAAAAAGAAACGCTTCAAAAGTGCCTGGAGAGTATCCGCAAAAAGACGACGTATGAGAATTATGAAATCCTGATCATTGAAAATAACAGTACGACAAAAGAAATCTTTGAGTTTTACAAAGAGATCGACGGCAGGGACCGTGTGCGGGTTCTAAGATGGGAAGGCGCGTTTAACTATTCGGCGATCAATAATTTTGCCGCGCGGCAGGCCAAAGGAGACTATCTGCTCTTTTTAAATAACGATACGCAGGTGATCACAACGGGCTGGATGCAGGAACTGCTGGCGACCTGTCAGCGCAAAGAAGTGGGCATGGCGGGCGCGAAGCTGTATTTTCCCGACGACACGGTACAGTCCGCGGGAACCGTGATCGGGCTGGGCGGTCTGGCGGATCACGCGTTTGTAAATATGCCGAGAAAACAAGCCGGTTATATGCACAGAGCGTCCATACAGGTTGACATGAGCGGCGTTACGGCGGCGTGCGCCATGGTAAAGCGCAGCGTCTTTGAAGAAGTGGGCGGCTTTGAGGAAAAACTGACGGTCGCGTTCAACGACGTGGATCTGGGCCTGAAAATCATACAGGCGGGATACCTGATCGTTTTTGATCCCTATGCCGAGCTGTATCATTACGAGTCCAAGTCCAGAGGCGTATCGGATGAGAAAAACCCGCGCCACCAGGAAGAAGTGCGCTACACAAGAGAGAAGTGGGCGGATTTTATCGAAAAAGGGGATCCGTGCTATAATCCGAATCTGACACTGGCAAAGCATAATTTTTCTTTGCGAAAATAGGGGGAAATATGGACGTATCCGTTATAATCCCGAATTATAATGGGGAACAATATATCAGGGAATGTCTGGACAGCCTGTCCGCCCAGCGCGGCGGGGCGAGGATTCTGATTGTAGATAACGGCTCCACAGACGGCAGCGTGCGGATCATAAGAGAAGAATATCCGTGGGCGGAGCTTCTGGAACTGGATCAGAATTATGGTTTTTGCCGCGCCGTGAACGAAGGGATCCGCGCGACGGACGGCAAATATGTGATTCTGCTGAACAACGACACAAAAGCGGCGGATGGATTTATAAGCTCTTTGGTGGAAGCGATGGAGGCGGACGCGGACTTATTTTCCTGTCAGGCGCAAATGCGCCGGATGGACCGGCCGGATCTTCTGGATGGGGCCGGCGATTTTTACTGCGCGCTCGGATGGGCGATCGCCAGAGGAAAAAACGCGCCCTGTAAGAAGTATGACCGGCCTTCGGCTATTTTTTCCTCCTGTGCGGGAGCGGCGATCTATCGGAGAAGCCTGTTTGCAGAAACCGGCTATTTTGACGAAGCCCATTTTGCGTATCTGGAGGACGTCGATATCGGCTATCGCGCAAGGATTCTCGGCTACCGGAACGGTTACGCGCCCGACGCGGTTGTCTGGCACAAAGGCAGCGCGGCTACCGGTTCCCGCTACAACCGTTTTAAGGTAACAAGCGCGGCGCGCAATAATCTCTATCTGATTTATAAAAATATGCCGCTCTGGCAGATTCTGATTAATCTTCCTTTTTTTGCGGCGGGCATGGCGGTGAAACTGCTGTTTTTTACCTGCAAAGGAATGGGCCTTGCCTATGCGAAAGGAATCTGGCGGGGGATTCTTTTGGCGCGCAAAGGAGAGAAGGTACGTTATCTCCCGGAAAATTTTGATCACTGCTGGCGCATCCAACTGGAGCTGTGGAGAAATTTACGGTTGCTTTTTTAAATCTCACAGTGTATGATGTAAAAGTGTGGATGGAGTGAGTGAGGAGTGAAACAGATTGATTAAAGACAATCAAAAGTATTTTAATCGACTGCACGTCCTGATTGACGCCTTTATTATCGGCAGTTCTTATGTATTGGCATGGCTCATTAACATCCGGCTGCTGACAAGCCCGGAAGTGGGCGTATATCCCGCTTCGGTGTATATGCTGGTGCTCCTTCCGTTGATTCCGGGAATGTTGCTGCTGTATTCCGCGTTCGGACTTTATACGCCCAAAAGAGTACAGGGCAGGCGCCTGGAATATGGAAACATTATAAAGGCGAATCTGCTGGGAATCCTGATTTTTATGGCGCTTATCCTTACCTTACAGGTAAGGGAATTTTCACGCGGCGTAATCTATACTTTTTTTATTCTGAACGTAACGCTGGACCTGATCGCGAGGATCATCGTCAGGAAAATCCTGCGGGATATCCGCAGGCGGGGCATGAATCTGAAGCATATTCTTCTGGTGGGCTACGGGAAAGCGGCGAGAGAATATATAGATCGTATCATAGAAAATCCGCAGTGGGGATATCATATTCTTGGGATTCTCGACGATAAGACAGAGCGTGCTGCGCATTATCGCGGGATTCATATTATTGGACGGACGGAGGACCTGATTCAGATTCTGTCAGTCAATTCACTGGATGAAATTGCGATCACGCTGGAATTAAGCGAATATTATAAACTGGAGCATATTGTCGCGCAGTGCGAAAAATCGGGCGTACACACCAAATTTATTCCCGATTACGGCAATATTATCCCAACGAAGCCCTATACGGAGGATCTGATGGGCCTTCCGGTAATCAACATTCGCTATGTTCCGCTTACCAATACCTTTAATATGATAGAAAAACGGGTTATGGATATCATCGGTTCGCTGGTCTGTATTGTTTTGTTTTCTCCGGTGATGTTAATTACGGCGTTTCTGATTAAACTGACTTCGCCCGGCCCGCTGATTTTCAAGCAGGAACGCGTCGGCTTGCACAACCGGCCGTTTATTATGTACAAGTTCCGTTCGATGGAAGTGCAGAAAGAGCAGTCGGAAAAGAACGGCTGGACCACCAAAAACGATCCGAGAGTAACCGGGATCGGCAAATTTATCCGGCGGACAAGCGTGGATGAACTGCCGCAGCTGTGGAACGTCTTAAAAGGCGAAATGAGCCTGGTGGGGCCAAGACCGGAACGTCCGCAGTATGTGGAGAAGTTCCGGGAAGATATTCCGCGGTATATGGTAAAACATCAGGTGCGTCCCGGCATGACCGGATGGGCGCAGGTCAACGGCTACCGCGGCGATACTTCCATACGAAAAAGGATTGATTACGATTTATACTATATCGAAAACTGGACGATCGGGCTGGATATCAAGATTTTGCTGATGACCGTCCTAAAAGGCTTTGTGAATAAAAATGCATATTAGATAAGGGGATTGCTATGGCACGAAAAAAAGAGGAAAGAGGAAGAAAACGCGGCGTTTCGGAAGAGTATCGGCAGCCGCAGAACGGACAGCAGATGTACGATCAGCAGGCGTACGGACAGCAGATGTACAATCCGCAGGCGTACGGACAACCGCCCTACGGACAGCAGATGCACGATCAGCAGGCGTATGGCCAACAACCCTACGGACAACAGGCG
>CANQJX010000064.1 GCA_947624335.1 uncultured Marvinbryantia sp. | reverse complement strand
GAAATGATCGACAGGCGGCTGCGGCGGGCGGTGGAAGAAACGGAATACATGCGCCGTTACGATTATGTGATCGTCAACGACGACCTGCAGACCTGCGTGCAGGAAACGCACGCGGTTATACAAAGCGCGCATCTGCGGGTTGCCCATAACGGAGAATTTATCGAAGAACTGTGCAGGGATTTTCAGAAATTTAAAAAATAAAACAGAACCGAAAGGAAAATCAGGAGGGAAAATTATGTTACATCCATCTTATGCAGAACTGATCAAAGCAGTAAACGAGGAAGCGGAAAGCGAAGCTCCCGCGATCAACAGCCGTTATTCGATCGTGCTGGCGACGGCAAAGCGCGCGCGCCAGTTAATCAACGGCAGAAAGCCGCTCTCAAAACCGGCGATCGACAAACCCCTGAGCATTGCCGTAGACGAATTGAGCAAGGGACTGATCAAGATTGTGCCGGAAGAAGAAGCGGAGGAACTGGAGATCCGTGAAATGGAAGCCGCGGCCGCTGACGGGGCGGATGAAACCGCGGATCCGACGGCAAAAGCCGATATGGAAGAAACAAAGCAGGAACAGCCCGACGCAGAGCAGTAAGAATGGAGGAACCGCTATGGAACAGATCAGGGAAGTTAAAAAAAGCTTTTGCGCTCTGTCCGTCGCCTATATTGTGCTTGGACTTGCACTTTTGATCTGGCCGGATATTTCCATGCAGACATTTTGCTATGTGTTTGGCGCGGGCATGATCATTTTCGGCTGCGTTCATATTGTCATGTATTTTACCAAAGACAAATTACAGAGCGTTATGCAGATGGATATGGTGTCGGGGATCATTGGGATCGCAACGGGCGCGTATATACTGCTGAAAATGGAATCCATGCTGGAGATGATTCCTTTTGTGCTGGGGATCGCGGCGCTGCTTGGAGCGGTTGTAAAGCTGCAGTACGCGTTTGACCTGAAACGCTTCCATGCGAAAAGATGGTATCTTATGCTGATTATTGCCGCGGCGCTGCTGGTCCTTGGCGTACTTCTTGTGGCCAATCCGTTTGAGGAGATGTTAAGCACGCTCGTCATTTTGATCGGCGTATCTCTGCTGACGGACGGCCTGGGAAATCTGCTTTCCATTTTCTGGATCGGCCATCTGATCAGAAAGCGGAAAAACGTAAGCGCAGACACACAAAACCGTGCGGATCAAAATGTCGCCGTGGAGATAACGGCGTCGGATCCGAACGAGGTACAGCTTCCGGCGCAGACGCCGGGCGGCGGCAACGGAGAATAGCATGCATATTTTATTTATATCGCTTGGCTGTGACAAAAATCTGGTAGATTCCGAGACGATGCTCGGACTTTTGACCGGGGCGGGCTATATCCTGACGGATGACGAGACGCAGGCGGACGTTATTATTATTAATACCTGCTGCTTTATTAACGACGCCAAAGAGGAAAGCATCCGGACGATCCTTGAGATGGCCGAGTACCGCAGGAGCGGGAGCTGCCGCGCGCTGATCGTAACAGGCTGCCTGGCGCAGCGCTACCAAAAAGAGATTACGGACGAGATACCGGAGGTGGACGCGGTCCTTGGCACCGCTTCCTACGACGAGATTGTGCAGGCGGTGCAAAAGGCGCTGGAAGGACAGAAATGGCTGCGCTTTCTGGATGTGGACAGACTTCCAGGAACAGAGGCAAAGCGTGTCGTTACGACAGGCGGATGCTACGCGCACTTAAAAATTGCGGAGGGCTGCGACAAGCGCTGCACATACTGCATTATTCCCAAAATCCGCGGCAATTTCCGCAGCGTGCCGATGGAACAGCTTCTCGCACAGGCGCGCGACCTGGCGGAACAGGGCGTAAAGGAACTGATTTTAGTCGCGCAGGAAACCACGCTTTACGGAACGGACCTCTATGGGGAAAAAAGCTTGCATGTGCTGCTGAAAGAACTGTGCAAAATCGGTGGAATCCGTTGGATACGGGTTCTGTATTGTTATCCGGAAGAAATTTACGACGAGCTGATCGAGACCATCCGCACGCAGGAGAAAATCTGCCATTATCTGGATCTTCCGATCCAGCACGCGAGCGACCGCATCTTAAAAAAGATGGGAAGGCGCGCTACAAAAGCGCATTTAAAGGAGACGATTGCAAAGCTTCGCGCGCAGATCCCGGATATTGCGCTTCGCACAACGCTGATCACCGGTTTCCCCGGCGAGACGCAGGAAGACCACGAAGAACTGATGGATTTTGTGGGTGAAATGAAGTTTGAAAGACTGGGGGTATTTGCGTACTCCCAGGAAGAAAATACCCCGGCGGCGCTTATGCGGGACCAGATTGCGGAGGAAGTAAAAGAGGCGCGCAAAGAGGAATTAATGGAACTTCAGCAGGAAATCGTCTTTGCGAAAAACAAACAGATGCGCGGACGTATTTTAACGGTGATGGTGGAAGGGTATCTGGCGGAGGAAAACGTGTATGTTGCGCGCACTTATGCGGATACGCCCGACGTGGACGGATATCTGTTTATCGAGACCGATCAAACGCTGATCAGCGGCGATTTTGTAAAGGTAAAGGTTACCGGCGCGCAGGACTATGATCTGATAGGAGAGATAGAGGATGAACTTACCCAATAAACTGACGACAGCCCGCATGGTGCTGATTATTCCGTTTGTAATCTGTATGCAAAAGGCCAACGGAGGCGGCCTGCGCTTTCTTGCGCTGGCAATCTTTGTGGCGGCGAGCCTGACGGACATGCTGGACGGATATCTGGCAAGAAAGAATCATCTGGTGACAAATTTCGGGAAGTTTATGGATCCGCTGGCGGATAAGCTTCTGGTTAGCGCGGCGATGATCTGCCTCGTATCCCTGGGGCGTATTCCCGCATGGATTGTGATTTTGATTATCAGCCGGGAATTTGCGATCAGCGGTTTCCGCCTGGTTGCTTCCGATAACGGAATTGTGATTGCCGCCGGGTGGTGGGGGAAATGTAAGACCGTTGTGCAGATGTTTATGATTATCTTTCTGATCGCCGATTTCGGCGGAATTTTTAAGATTGTGGAACAGATCCTGATCTGGGCGGCGCTTGCGCTGACTCTGATTTCGCTGGCGGATTATATCTGGAAAAATAAAAATGTCCTGAACATGCAGTCGTAAACAAAGGAGAAGCAAAGAAATGGTAGTAGAATTGATTTCTGTGGGCACAGAGATATTGCTGGGCAATATTGTAAATACAAACGCGGCGTATTTGTCCGAACAATGCGCGCTTCTCGGACTTTCCCTTTATTTTGAGACCGCGGTGGGGGACAATGAGAAACGGCTGGAGGAGACGTTAAGGACGGCGCTTGGACGCTCCGATATCGTAATCCTGTCCGGGGGACTGGGACCGACGCAGGACGACCTGACGAAGGAAACGGCGGCGCGCGTGATGGGAAAGCGGCTTGTTCTTGACGAACATTCCAAAGCGCGCATCGAGGAATACTTTCAGAACAGCCAAAACGGCCAGATCACGGAGAACAACTGGAAACAGGCGATGGTGCCGGAGGGCTGTATCGTTGTGGATAATCAGAACGGAACGGCGCCGGGGATTATTATCGAAGAGGGAGAAAAAGCCGTTATTCTGCTTCCGGGACCGCCCGGAGAACTGAAACCGATGTTTGAACGCGCGATTTATCCGTATCTGAACGAAAAGCGTCCGGAGACGATCTGTTCGGTAATGGTAAAAATGTGCGGAGTGGGAGAAAGCGCCGCGGAAACAAAGATAAAAGATCTGATCGACGCGCAGACCAATCCCACGATCGCTACTTACGCCAAAACCGGCGAAGTGCATCTGCGCGTGACAGCAAGCGCAAAAGACGAGAAAGAGGCAAAAAAGCTGATCAAGCCGGTACTCAAAGAACTGCGGAACCGGTTTGGCAGTTGTATCTATACGGCGGACGAAAACGTTACGCTGGAAAAAGCGGTGATCGATATGCTGCGCGAACGGGAACTGACTCTGACAACGGCGGAATCCATTACCGGCGGCATGCTGGCGGCGCGCCTTACGGATGTGCCGGGCGCGTCCGAAGTATTTAAGCAGGGTCTGGTCACTTACTGCAACCGGGCAAAGCGAAAGCTGCTCGACGTGAAAAAGACCACCTTAAAGGACTATGGGGCGGTCAGCGAAAAGACGGCAAAAGAGATGGCGAAAAACGGAGCGTTTATTACAGGATCCGATATCTGCCTGTCTCTTACCGGCATTGCCGGGCCGGACGCGGCGGAAGATAAGCCGGTCGGCCTGGTTTACATCGCCTGCTCTTACAACGGGAAAGTAACGGTACAGGAGTACCATTTAAAAGGAGAACGCGCAAAAATACGCGAAAGCGCGGTTGTAAAAGCGCTGACCCTGCTGCGGGAGTGCATTATGGCCGACGGGCATTAGGGGACAGACGCCGGATCAGTTCCGCCATCTGTTCGATCCGCTGTATTTCTGCGGGGGATTTCCCCTGTTTCAGTACCCCAAGGATGATATTGGTTTCTTCCTGGGAAAACGACATACCATGTTCTTTTGACTGTGCGGCTGCTGCCATCAAAAATGGCAGCAGTTCATTTTGCTTTTTCCCTTTTCCCTGTTCGGCAAGGGAAATTAGCATCTGCAGCTTGGCAGCATCTATATTTTGCAGGGACGGATGCTCCGTCCAACTGGTATTCTGATCGCTCATGCTTCCCTCCTATGAGATTTTTTGCAGTTCCTGATACATCTTGAAAGCGCCCACAAGGTTCATTGCATGATCCAGCGACTGGCGCTGTTCTTCCGTGCAGTAAGGGCGGATGTCGTTCAGAATTTCTTCGGTGTTTGCCGCCTGCGCGCTGCAGGCATGGACAGAATGGTTATAATAAGAAAGAAGATTGCTCATTTCCAGCATTTTGACGTAGATGGAAAGAGATTTCTGCAAATTGCCCGGAAGATAAGGAATGGCGGCTTTCATCATCTGCAGGCCCTCTCCGTCGGCGATGCGGTCGACGGCGGTCAGGGGCGTTTTTGAGGATTCTTCCATGGAAAGCTCCTTTTCAGGCTTTTTGGTAAATATATGCGCGTTCTTTTGTTTTCATACCAATGCACGCGCGCAAAAGATAAAACATAACGTAACATATGGGAAATTCCCATACAGCAAACGAGAAGGAATGGTGTTGAAATGAAAAAACACATTGTCATAGAAGGAAACGCATTTTACGAAGTGGATGAGGAGTGCCTGAGACGAAAAGAATGTCCGGGCGCAAAAAGCGCGCGGGATTTTGGACGCGCACCATACCTGCAGAATACAAAAAAAGATACAAAACAAAGGTCCGGCTTATAAAGCCGGACCCCATTTTTTAGTAGTTGCAGCAGCCGTTGCCGTTGCCGCCGTTGCAGCACAGCAGCAGAAGAATGATCAGCCAGCAGCCGTTGTCGCCGCAGCCGTTTCCGCTGAGAGCGTTCGTGCCGTTGCCGTTGCAAATAGACAGCAGAATCAGGATCCATAAAATAGAGCATCCGCATCCGTTGCCGAAGAAGGAATTTGCAAGACCCGTGCCGTTGCCGTTGTCGCATCCGCATCCGCAGTTTGTCGCAGTTAAATCACTCATGATGATTCCTCCATGAATTTTCTTTACACTTCAGATTATGCAGGGGAGTTCTTTGGTGTTACATCAGGGACTGAAAAACATTGTAAAGATTTAAAGCGCCGTATCCCCATTCGCGGTTCGGATAGCGCACGCCGCTCTGGCGGATGGCGCCGCGCGTCAGGTAATCTTTCAGGGCGCGGTTGGTGATGATCTGCGGAACAGGCTGATCCATAAACCAGTTGAGCAAAAGCGCCATTGCGCCCGCGGTAACGGCGCCGGAGACGGAAGTGCCCGAACGCCGCGTATAGCGGTTTAAAGGCGGCAGCAGGCTATCCGGGTTGATGGCGGGTCCAAACACATCCACGCCCGGCGCGGCAAGATCCGGTTTGATAATGCCGGTGCGCGTGTAGCCGCGCCCGGAATCAATTGCAAGCGCGCCGGAATATGCGCTGGAATTGGCGACGGATATCACCGCTTCGGCAGTGGAGGGCAGTGTAAGCGTGGTATATGGGCTGGGGTTTAAAAATACGGTTCCTTCTGGGATAAAGCCTGTGACCGGGAGCCATGCGTGGTAGGAACCGAGCGGCGTGCCGGAACCGGACACCTGGATCCGCCAGATGCCTGGAGTCGGGTTGATAAAACGCAGAATGATCAACTGCGCGCCGGCAGTGTATTCGGCGATTTCATAGGTTACCTGAAGCGAAGTGCGCTCCGCGACAAAGCGGTAAGTGCTGCTGGTGCCAAGCCGCGGCGGGATTCTGGGGATGCTCTCGCCCAGCGGTGAAAGAATGGAAACGCCGTACAGATCCGGCGAGTCCGCCCATATTTCCACAAAGAGTCCCTGCGTGGCTTCGTCCACAAGGATTTCCATGTCCGGCGCGGGGGAGAGATCGGTAGGATTCTGGTAATAATGATGTCCTTTGCCGGTTTCGTTTCCGGCCGCAACGCTGCAGAAACAGCCCAGATAATCCAGAATATAAGTAAGTTCGCGCTCCAGCGGCGAGTTGCCGCTGTGGTCTCCCTGGTTGGAGCCGAGTCCCAGACAGATGACCAGAGGCATCGCGTACGTCTGCGACAGGAGCAAAAGATAGCGGACGCCCATCATAATATCGGTTTCCTGAAAGGCAACCGCGTCTTTTTGAATCAGAAAGTAATCGCGCAGATTTTGCTTTGCCGGTTTTAGTTTTACCATAGCGATATTCGCGGCGGGCGCGGCGCCGGTAAATCCCTCCGGCACGTCCGCGCTGCCTGCGGCGACGCCTGCGAGAAACGTACCGTGTCCGTTGGTATCGCGCTGGCGTACGACGGAGTAAGGGTCGTCAGAGATCAGCGCGCGGTTGATATCTTCGGTAAGATAAGCCGTGCCGTAGCCCATATCGTAAGGCGGGTCGTCCGAGGGGAGCGTCTGATCCCAGATGCCCACGATGCGGCTGGTTCCATCGGCATTTCGGAACGCGTCCAGCGTATAATCGATCCCCGTGTCGATAAAGCCGAGCAGGACATTTTCCCCGCGGTAGTTTAAGGAGGGCTGCGCCTGTACGCGCAAAATACCGGCGCTTTCCAGACTGGCCGTGTCCAGAAGCGTATAAAGCTTGGGCGTCTGCGAATAACCGATTCCGTCCGGCAGAATCGAACTGCCCATACGCAGATGAACCATTCCGAAACGCGCGCACAAAAGCTGCGCGTCCACAAAACCGTAGGTATTCAGAAAATCTTCATTGGTGGCGGTGATCGGGATTACGGCGTCAAAATAATCGTTGGAATAAATTTTTTCCTGTAACGTAGGAGTTGGCATAACATACAGATTCCTTTTTTTAATACTGTATTCTGTTCATAGAAATTTCATTAAAATTTCTGATGCGAAACTTCCATAATATGATATAATGTGCGTGAAGAACAGAATCGGATCCATGCAAAATCAGATTTTTGAATGTTAATTTTTGTCAGAAAGAGATGCGGGAGAACAGAATGAAACAGCAAAAGAAAATCACCATCGGCCTGCTGGTCAGCGGGATCACCGACGCATATACGGAAACGGTCGCCAGGGGCGTTATGCATGCGGCGCGCAAGGCAAACGTAAATTTAGTGCTGATGCCGTGCAAATATCTGGATCGCGATCTTTCCCAACAGCCGGAAATTATGTACGAATACCAATATAATACGATTTTGGCTTACGCGCGGCGCGAAAATCTGGACGGCCTGGTAATCATGGCGGATTGTATCGGCTGTCATACCACAAAAGAACGGCTCAATCAGATGCTGCAGGAATATCGGGATATTCCCAGCGTTCTTGTCGCGTCTAAGATGGAGGGATATGTGGGCGTATCTTACGATAACTATGCCGGTATCAAAGAAGGGCTGGAATTTTTGATCAACCAGCGCGGCTGTAAAAAATTCGGCATGATCGGCGGCCCGCTGGATAATACGGATGCGTTTGAACGCAAACGGACGTTTGACGAGGTGATGGAAGCGCATCGGATTAAGATCGAAGCGCATAATTATGCGGAAGGGAATCTTTCCCGCTACACGACGGATGTTTTTCAAACTTTCCTGAACAACAATCCGGATGTGGAAGCGGTATTCTGCGTCAACGACGATACCGCAATGGGTCTGTGCGAAGAAATGAAGAAAAGGGGTCTGACGCCCGGAAAAGATATTTATGTACTTGGCTATGACAATACCGAACTGGCGGCGCGTATGCGCCCGTCCCTTTCGACGGTGTGGGCGGACTCCAACAGCCTGGGCGTGCGCGGCCTGGAAATGGTACTGGATATGCTGGCGGGAAAGGACGTATCAAGCGAGGTGCTTGCCACGCAGTTTATCCGCAGGGAAACCTTTGGGACGGACAAGGCGGAAGGCTATATGGGAGACGGCGCGCGGTATCTGGACATGCGGGAAATAGAAGCAAGCTTTTACGATATTTTTTACCGCTGCCAGAACGAGGGGATGGAAGAAAAAGCCGAGGGTATCCGCAAAGCGTATTATGCGCTGATGGAAAAGGTTGCGCAGTTATTTGAAAAAGACGGAGTCGATGCGAAGCTGCAGGGCGAAGTCCTTCAGAGCATTGACCGCTTTTTTGCCAGCAATGCTCTGGATTATGCGGATGTTGAGCGCATGATGTTTTATTTTGAAAAAATCTGCAATATGATTGCCGCCATACGGATGCGGCACGGCGGGTATGAGGAGTCGCAGGCGGTGTTCGCCAATGCGTACCGTAAGATCGTAGACGCCATGGACGCCCGCTTTGTGACGATGAAAGTGGAAGACGACGCCATGAATTATGCGCTGAAATTGTTTGTCAATGACAGCATGCAGTTTAAAAACGGCAATGATGAGAGCTATACGG
>CANQJX010000063.1 GCA_947624335.1 uncultured Marvinbryantia sp. | reverse complement strand
AACGAGCGGAACATCTCCAGATAGCCCATAATATAGCTGCGCTCCGCCATGACCGCCTGCAGGGTGATCGTTTTGCCCTTCTTCTGCTTCCGTTCGATCATATAGTCAAAAAGCGGCTCTTTCTGGTCGGATACGTCGCCAAATTCCAGCGGCAGCATCTCGCGCAGCTTCTTCTCATTGGTGCGCGGCAGGGTAAGCGTTTTCATCACCAGCTGCGAACTGTTGATTACCAGTTCCACATTGTTTTTGGGAATCCTGTTTTCCTGCCAGAAATTACGCAGATGCTCCGTCAGCTCCGCCTCGTTGGTAATAATGCCGTTGATCAGGCTGCCGTCCGGTATCTGCGTGGTATACACCCGGTCGGCGCGGATTTTTCTTCCGCCGCTGCCCACTACCGCATTGATGATATTGTTTGACAAATAAACTGATACGATCATACTCTGCCCCTTTGCACTTATTCTCTATAGTATTAGTATCCGGCGCCGATCGCGTCGTAAGAGCCGTAGATCGGCATAATCACAGAGATCATAATAAAACCGACGATCACCGCCATAATCACGATCATCAGCGGTTCTAAGAGCGACACCAGTTTGGAAATCGCCATTTCGGACTCGTACTCCAGATTTTCCGCGCTGGAATCCAGCATACTGTCCAGGCTTCCCGTTTCTTCCCCGATCAGGATGGTCGCGGGGAATTTCTTTACAAATCCCTCGATTCCACCCAGCGCCGCGGAAAGATTTTCTCCGGCGCGCACTCTGGCAATCGCCTCCTCGAATTGTTCGTCGATATAAAGATTGCCTACCGTTTTGCGCCCCGTCTGCAGCGCCGTCACAATGGGAAGGCCCGAAGAATACAAAGAACTTAAGGTCCGGGCAAAACGCGCCGTATAAATGGTCATCAGAAGGTTTCCCACCACCGGGATGCGCAGAAGCAGTTTGTCGCGCGCAAGCCGCACTTTATAGACGCGGAAAAGCAGCGTCAGCGCAAGGCCGATCATAAAAACGCCGATGCCGATCTGCAGCCAGTAGCTTACCAGCACGTCGCTCAGCCACATCAGGAAACGGGTGTTGGGCGGGATCTCGTCCATCTGCGCAAACAGGTCGCCGAACTGCGGAAGCACAAACGTAAAAATTACGATCACCACCACCACGATCAGGCACAGAAGCACGCACGGATAAATCATAGCGCCCTTTACCTTGGAACTCAGCTTGTTTTCCTTTTCATAATGCATTGCCATCCGGAACGCCGTCTGTTCCAGGCGTCCGCTGGCTTCCGCCGACCGGAACATATGGATCATCAGTTCCGGAAACGCTTCGCCCTGCTGCTCCATAGCGTCCGACAACGCGACGCCCTGACGGATCAGGCGCTGCACGTCCGCGTAGATAACGCGGTACTGCTTTTTGATGTTTTCTTCCTCAGAGATAATGCCCAGCGCGCGCACCAGAGATACGCCGGCCTGCTGCAAAGTCGCAAGTTCGCGGCAGAACTCCGCCAGTTCCTTTGTCTTGATGCGCTTGGTCGCCTGCCTGTCCGCTTTTTCTTTGCTGGAGAGCAGGAACAGCCCTTCCGAGCGCAGACGCTGGTATAATTCTGTCTCGTCCGCGGCGTCCTTTTTGCCCCGCACCTTTTTGCCCGCCGCATCCTGCGCTATGTATTGATAACTTGGCACAATCGTCACCTCACATCCAGTATGTTATGTTACAGGGAATACAGTCCCAGATACCATTCCAAAAGAGAGCCGCCCCAGAAAAGCGCGGCCGCAATGCCCGCGCAGAGAAACGGCCCGAAAGCAAAATGCTCTTTCCTGCCTTTCTTTTTTGCCGCCAGCAGATAAATCCCGTAAAGGCCGCCCGCAAGGACGGCAAGAAACATGGCGATCAGAGAAAGCTTCCAGCCAAGGAACAATCCCGCCGCCGCCATCAGTTTAATATCCCCGCCGCCAAACGCGCCCGGAACCGCCAGCGTTAAAAGCAGCATCGGCGCGCTGACGCAGATCAGTCCGATCAGCCGGCTTTTCGGCGCCGGCCCCATACCGCAAATCCAGGCAGCAGCCGCCAGCGCCAGTACCAGAAGCACCAGCCCGTTCGGAATTTCCATTGTGTCGGCGTCGATCAGCGCAATCACGGTAAGCGTACTAAGCAGCGCGAACGCCAGCGCGGCCTGTACGGAAAATCCGAACTGAACTACGCACAAAAGCGCCAGTATGCCGCCCAAACACTCCACCGCCGGATAACGCGGCGAAATCTTTGCCTTGCATCTGCGGCATCTGCCGCGCAGGTAAAACCAGTTTAAAACCGGAACCATATCGTACCAGCAAAGCGTTTCCCCACACGCCGGGCAGCGGCTTCTGCCCGTTACAAACGAAATCTTTTTCGGCAGGCGGTACACGATGACATTCAAAAAAGAAAAGATACAGGCGCCCGCCCAGAATACGAAAAACCATAAAAAGCCCTTTGCTATGTACATCATTCTTCCCCGTCGCTTCGGATCGGCATTCCGTCCACGTTTAAAGCTTTATCCAGGCGATAGACTTCCCAGTTGCGCTCTTCCCCGTTCTCCAGATGGAAGTATACCAGATAATCGCCCCGGCTGTAGAGCATCTTGACCGGCGGCAATTCCTCCGGGATATGTTCGAGGATTACAATGTCCCCGTCGCACTCGGCAAGCTTTAAAATCTCTTCCTGCGCCTGCGGTTTCAGGCCGCTTGGCGTAGACGCGTCATAAATATCCGTGTTTCTGGCGTAATATTCCACGCTGACCACGCGCATGATGGTGCGCACATTCTGCGCCTCGTGTAGTATTTTGCGCGCCTCAAACCTCTGCATCAGGTGCATGGCATACTGATAGAAAACCGCCGCAAAAATGAGCAGAAACAGGAAAAGCGCTCTGCTCCTCCACCGTTTGACTGCTTTTAACTCTTTCTTCTCCATTCTCCCACCATTCCCTGCGGAACGCCCCCTCGTTCTCTTTTGTTTACATATGTCCAGTATACACGAAAATGCCCTTTATTACAAGGGTTTTTCCGTGCAAACCATAAGAAAAGCCAATGGGAATTTTCCCATTGGCTTTTTTGCTTTTGCTCCATTAACAGGCTTTACGGGACGCCGGCTCAGGTGGATGCCGTCGCTTTATCCGCCTTTGTGATCGTCCATGCGCCGTTTTGCAAAGTCGCCTCAACATTATACCCCTCTGAGGTAAACGCCACGGTTGCCTGTGTGATCGTGTAATATCCATGACCACCAGCATCCGGCGTCGCGGCTGCTCCCAGGTTGGTATTGGTAATGGAAAGGCCGGTAACATCTGCAATTTTCTCCACTTTTTCGAGGTTATCCGTGCATACATACTGCTGCGGATTCGTGTTGCCCGCCGCATATGCTTCGTCCGCTACTGCCTGCGCCGCCATAACAACATTACGGGCTGCAAGCACAAACTGTTTCTGTCTCGCATTGTCGATCCAGCCAAGCAGAGCCGGTACCAGCGCCGCGGCAAGAATTGCCAGAATAACCAATACTACGATTAATTCTACCAGAGTGAAACCTTTTTTATTCTCTCTGGCTTTTTTTGCTTTCGCAAATATACTCATAACTTATCCTCCTTAAATATATAATATTGGTTTCAACTAATGACATTATAACCGAAAAGAAACCCGATTGCAAGATATTTTTATGCAGTTTGAATGAAATGTTTTCACGACGGCAGGATATCGTCCGCGGTCAGATTGTGACATTCCAAAGAGCGTTCCATCGTAAAGCGGTTGTCTTCGCCCAGTTGTTTATTATTCAGGACAATCCTGACGTTCAGGCAGTTGGTCTGTCTGCCTGTTTTGGATAAAACCCGCCCCACCGTAAATTCTTTGACCGTACAGTTGTTGTATACGTTCTCACCCAGCCGCCACTCCACCGGATCCGGCGCGTTTCCGTCCGCGTCCGGCTCCGGGTAATATGTCCACAGCAAATAGTCGTTATCCAGACAGAGTTTTACTTTGCTTTTGCTCTCCCAGTCCACATACCATACTACGGAGCCATTGGCATCGTTTGTAAGCACAAGCCGGGCGTTTTCCGCCGCACCCGCCGTACCCGCCGCGCTGCCGTCCGGGAGGCTGTCGATGTCAAAGCGGTCGCCCCAGCGGGCCGCGCTTAACCCGCCCGTAACGTTTTCCATCAAAACAGTCGCCACAGCCTGTTCGCGCGCCACCGCCGAAGCCGTGGTATGGCTTTTGACGAACGAACTCATCACCAGCGTAGCGCTTCCCATAAAAAGCGCCGTCAGGGCAAACGTAACAATGATTTCCACCAGGGTAAAGCCCCCGCAGTCTTCTCGCAATTTTTTCATGGCATTCTCACTTTATTTTTTGTATTTATAATAGAATATTGCATACGTCCTATCCGACGTTCCCCCTCCGTCATCGGTAAACGTGACGGTATAATCTTTTTCCCGCAGCTTTCCGTGGATTTTAAACGCCTCGGCGCCGGACGTGCCATCCGCATTGCGCACTTTCACTGCCGTAGCATAATTGGAGTCGTCAACCGGAGGATCCCCATAATCCGGATAAAACTGCTTTAGCGCCTCCCCGACGCCGATATTCAGCGCCTCCGCGCGGCGTATCATATCGCCCGACGTGCGCACGGCGACGGAAAATCCGGCAATGCCCAAAAGCAGGATCACAAACGCCGCCAGAACCGTGATCATGGAGGAACCGTCCGTACTGCGCACCTGTTTTTTTGCGCGATCCAACAATTTACGCATCCTTATTCCTCCCTTCGGGCAGCCAGTTCCAGATGTACGGGAAGGCATTCTCATCGCTCGGATCGTAAGACGGATTCGCTTCCACCCCGGTCAGGTTAAAGACGCTTTGCACGCGGTACTCCGCGTTTCCCAGCGTGCTGACAACATCGATGTGAAGTTCCAGCTTTTTGCCATCCATACCCTCCAGTTCTTTTTCCGCCTCCAAACTCATTGCCGCCGGAAGGCCTTCTCCCGACCAGTACATCTCGATGCGGATCTGATTCTTCTCCTCTTCCGTCCTGTCTATCGTAAAGGCGCGCACCGCGTCCTCCCTGTTGTCCAGCTCTTCGTTGTACGGCGCCCAGCCGCCGCTTAAAATTTCTTTGCGCACATATCTGGGCAGTTCGCTGTTCTCTTCTGTGAGCGGGCGCTGCATATCCGCCGCAAACAGATCGCTTAAGGAGGCCGCCTGCACTTTGCTTAGTTCAAAGGTAACGTTATTTCGCGCCATATTTAAGGTGACCGAACCCGTCAGCAGGATCGTAGCGGAAAGGGCCAGAAAAATCGCCAGAATACACAGCACAACCACCATCGCCGCGCCGCGGTTTTGTTCTTCTTTTCTCATAGCGCAGACCTCCCCTCCAGCACGCCGAGTCCTACCGCCGCCTGCACGGCGCCCGCTGTCTGCGGCGGATTGCCCTGCGGTTCAGGCGCGGAAGCGTTCTGCGTCTCCGTCTGTTCTTGGGTCAAAGGCGCTGTCTGCGCTTCCGTCTGCGGCTCCGCCTGCGTTTCCGTCTGCACTGTCTGCGGTTCTGTCTGCGCTTCTGTCTGTATTGCGTCGGAAACGCCCGGTTCCGTATCATAGACGGTATCGCCCGGCAGCACGGCCGGTTCTGTTCCTATTTCTCCGCCGTTTTCTTCTTCAAAAATTACGCCGTCCGGATTTCCGTAAGCTCCTTCTTCCCTCAGTTGTTCCTGTTCGCTCATCTGCTGCGCAAGCCGCTGCGCGTCGCCGGTGCGTCGGCTGATCTGCGCGCCGTAATTGCGCGGAAGCAGCAGATAATCTTCTTTGTTTTGCACCGCCTTAACCGGCTCTTTTTCAAAATCATATTCCTCGTCAAACGCATCGTCTGCCGCAAGGCTGCGGAAAACCGGAAGCAGCTCCTCTTTGCCGCTTTGTCCCATGCTTTGGCGGCGGATCAGATACGTCCACTGCATCCTGCGCGCTTCCACGCCCTGCGCCTGTTCGGCAAACACACTCTGTATCAGGGGCTGCACCGTAACGCTGTGCGTTTGGAAAAGATCCGTATAATCGCACAGGAACGCGCTCTGCTCCACATCCGGCAGAATCAGCTTGTACCGGGTCACCTCTTCCTGATACTCAAAAATCTGAAGCTGTACGCATACATTTTCGATCAGGTCAGTTCCCAGTCCGCTTACATTCTGCTCGTAAGTACTGGTATACCGGTCTGTTCCCAGCGCCAGTTCGTCCATCGTCACGGTATAAATGTTCTGCAGCTTTTGATTT
Organism: uncultured Marvinbryantia sp.; assembly: GCA_947624335.1. Classification (GTDB taxonomy): domain Bacteria; phylum Bacillota; class Clostridia; order Lachnospirales; family Lachnospiraceae; genus Marvinbryantia. The sequence continues at coordinate 2,654 of CANQJX010000063.1, read as the reverse complement.
TTCTTATATTCCTCTTTGAAAAATTCCGTTTCTCTTGCCACTTTCTCCAGCGGCACCGTTACATGCAGGAATTTCGGCGCTTCCACGCCCGGATTTTCCCTGCGCCAGATTTCCTGTTCTTTTTCCGTCAGCTCGCGTTCCAGGCAGTATCCCCCGCCCTGCGGGCTGCGAAGCAGATTGATGGTAAGCCACGGCTCTTTATAAGCCGCGGAATCTGTTTTTGTTTCAGCGTCCAGCAAATCGTAGAGTTCTATGCGGTACCCCGCGTCCTGCCCGCCCGTCTGCGGATTCTGTTCCCAGATCAGCGCCGGATGGTTTAAGGCGACGGTCTGCAGATCGCAGAGTATGCCGTCCTGATCCAGCACGGTCATGGCGTATTCGCCGCTGCTGCTCCCCAGCGAGAGCGCGCGCGCATCCAGACACACCTTCGGCATCCGGAACCACATGGGTTCGGACCACTCCGACGCGCCGGCGCCATCTGCCGACACCGTACAGAACTGCGCGCACAGGTAGCTGCCCGCATAGCAGAACGGAAGATCCGACAGCGTATAGGTATTCCGGTTCATCGCAAGCGGCATCTGCCCGTTATACTGCGGCGCCTGCGTCAGCAGATACTGCTCCTGCCCGGCGTCCGTATCCGCCATCTGCGTATAGAAAGCGGCGCGCATCAGATAGCCGCCCGCGTTTTCCGCCGGCTTCGCCGTAATAACAATGTCATGTTCAAACGCATCCTCGGAAAGCGCCAGAGTGTTGCCTTCCCCGTCGACGCCGTCCGTCCGTTCCCAATCCCAGGAAAGTTCCGCGCTTTGCGGCGGCAGCAAATCTGCGTTTTGCTCCGGCTCTTCCTGTATCTGCGGTTCGTCCGCCGCCCCTTCTATTTGCGCAATGCGGAAAAGCTCTTCCAGCCCGACGGCGGTTCCGCCGCCGCTCTTTAACAGCGGACAGCAGAATACGTCGTACGATCCGTCTGATTTTGGCTCAACCGAATAGCCGTCTGCAACCGTATAAGATCCGCCTGCCGTCCCTTCGGCTCCGCCTTCCTGCGCAAAGAGATACTGCCGCTTCACCAGCTCGTCGAACGTAACATTCTGCGCGGCATAATAACCCAAAACAATCTCCGCCGCGCTGCCCGTCCCGGATGTAAACGCGATGGGATATGCGCGCGCCGCGCAGCCTTCCGTGTAATGATCTACGGTAATTTCACCGTCCGCGCCGTCTATCCCGGCCTCCGCAGCCGAAACCGCCGCTCCTTTTATCACAGAACCCGCGTCGGCCGGCAGATCGTTTAACACCTCCGCGCGGTATCTGCCCGCTCTTACCCCGGACAAGGCAAACGTATAGGTGTTGCCTTCGCCTAGCGTCCCCGCGGTTTCTACGGTGACGTCCGCAAGCGTTTTCTTTCCCGGAAGCACAAGGGCGGCTTCCGCCTTTTGGGAAGTCAGCGTTTCTCCGCCCTGCTGCGCGCCGGCAAGCTGCGCTTCCACATACAGATAAACGTCGTCGCTAAAGTCGATTCCTTCGAGTTTATAAGGAAGATCGGCAAGCGCTACCACAGCCGCTGCCGGATCCGTTCCCGCCGCGGAGGCTCCGAGCGCTTCCGACGCCGTGATATTCAGCAGCAGACTCATCTCCTGGTCATAAGAAGCCGCGTTGCTTACCTGAATCTGATAAGACGGCGTCCCGTCCTGCATATCCGCCAACTGTATTTCCAGCTGCGGCGCTTCCGGCCTGTCGTCTTCGGTCTTGCTGTTTCGTTCCAGCTCCTGGCAGACTTCGGCAAGGGTGGTCTCCAGCCGCTCATAATTTCCGTAACTATCGTATTTATACGGCAAAGCGTTCGGGTTAAACACGGTTCCGTCGGCTTTCTGACGCGCCTGCAGATAAGAACGGTCCGCATGCGCTTCTGTCTCGCTTAGGTTCCGGTACGCCCCGGACTGATAATAGACCGCCGATCCGACGCCCGCCGTCGCAAGCGCAGCCGGTTCTTCCTTTTCCGCGCAGGAATAGTAATAGTTGTTAACGCTGTGATAAAGTTCGCTCACGCGCTGGTATTCCTGCGCTGCGTCCTTTGTTTCATCCATTGCCGCAATCGGATATTTTACGTCGGCAACGCCGAGCGTGTTGAAAATCATAACCTGTTCTTTTGCGAGTCCCGCATGGTCTTTTTGCAGTACGGTTTTTTCATCCTCTGTCCGAACGGCCGCAAAAATCCCCGCAAAGTTTTCTTCGCTCTGCCCTTCCTGCGGTCTTGCATAGTTTCTGCATTTGTTGATCTGCAGCGTTATATTTTTTGCGTCCTGCGCGCGAAGCGCGGCGATGCCGGCGCCCGCGCAGCCCTCCTCGCAGAATATGTCCCCGGTATTTGCGCAGTCCGTAACGGCAACGGCCGTTTCTGCGCGCGCAGAAGCGTCCGCTTCCGGCGCGATTACGATGATGCCGGCGCCCGCAGAGCCTCTGACCGCGCCAAAGTTTTTGCAGGATTGGATTTCCACTTTCTGTTTGCCGCCGGAGAAAGAGCATCCGCCGATGACGCCGCCCGCTTTCGCCTGTGCGGTAACCGGTCCGTAATTAACGCAGTTTACAATCTGCAGGATTCCCCTGCGCGCCTGGACAGCGCCGATGACGCCGCCCGCCGACACAGTGCCGGCAACGCC
>CANQJX010000062.1 GCA_947624335.1 uncultured Marvinbryantia sp. | reverse complement strand
GGCAGTTGCCCAACCTACAATGCAGTTTTCGTCTATGTGAATCCGAATAAAACCCTTTTCCCGCAGAGAGTTAATCAGCTTGGTTACGGCAAGCGGATCGGCACCATAGGCGAACTTCTCAATATAGGGTTGCCCGATAAAGCCGGTATTGGACTTTGATGCCCCGCCACTGTACACCTTTTCAATGTCAGTAAGGTAGTCATTTGACTTATAAAGATAGGCTTCTTCACCGTTCAAATCAATGACAATGATATTTGCCGGGACAGGCTTGCCCTTGATACGCAAAGCAGACAAGTATTTAATGCACTGAAATAGGGTAGCGTTCAGATCACTAATCCGCAATTTGAACTCCAGAAGGTTCCCATTTAGCACACCGTCATTATCATCAGCCAGAACATCTTCCATCTGCAATGCCGGATCAATCATCGGAAGGAACGCACTATAAAAATCAAGCTGGCCTTCACGCTCTGTATTGAAATTAGCCATTGCTCTTTTCCTCCTTCTCTTGGTATTCGCGCAGCCATTCACGGAGAAGGGCAGAAACCGTAATATCTTTGTCCAGCGCGATCTGTTTTAACGCCTTGCGTTCTTCTCGCGTCATTGTGATTGTAAGATTTACCATATTTCTTTCAGCCATTGTTCCTATTCCTTCAACTTGATTTGTGTTGATGTGTTCTTGTGTAATAGTGTGCCATAGAAAATAGAAAAAATCAATCTGCAAAAATTTTTTGTACATTTCTGTTGCTGACAAATCGACTACTAATACGCTTCTTCCAATATGCTACTATCCATGTTTTTATGCACTTGCATAAAGCATTTCGGCTGTCACCAGTATCAACAATCTCCTGTAGGCTATCTTTCCATTTTTTCAAAATCGTTAAGGACCGTCTTTGACGCTTCAAGTGCATCTTCTTTTTCTGAAAAATTTGCCGCTGCTCCCGCCTACACTTTCTTACCTCTGTAATAGTTGTTTCCGTAAATTTATCTTTAACACCACTAAATACGCCCCGAAAACTTCACATATGTAGTATATTCAGTTTTTGATCCATCTAAATCAGAAATTACTATTTTCGTGTAGCGTGCTGAACCTTGCCTTACTTGTCCAGTCTTCTTTTTTCTTCTTCCAACTTTTCACAAACTTTTTGGATTAAATGCCTATAAACAACAAGACTGAATCTCCGATGTTTTGCATTCCACTCGACAACATATTCGTTTATCTGTTCTTGCCAAATCAAAATCTATTGTATTAAGATCGTTCATATCCCCGCCGCAACGCCGCATCATAATTTCATCTTCTAAAACAATATTTTTATTATTCTTGTTTATATTTTTGTAAAACGTCCTTATACAAAGCAATGCTTTCATCATCAAATCAAGTTTATATGTTTCAATCTCTTATAACCCTTTTTTTCTGGCAGGCATATGCTCCAACATGTGTTGCTTTGTATTGAGTTTGGATAACAAACATACCGTCTCCACATGATAAGTCCCCGGAAACAGATCCACACAGCATACGCGCTCCGGCTGATATCCGCGCTCCCGCAGGATGATCAAATCGCGTGCCAGACTGGTAGGCTTGCAGGAAATGTAGACCAGCTTGTCCACGCCAAAATCCAGAATTTTTGCAAGCGCTTTGGGATGGATGCCGTCGCGCGGCGGATCCAGTACAATCATATCCGGTTTTTCCGTAACTGTATCAATCACTTTCAGTACGTCGCCGGCAAGAAATGTACAGTTTGCGAGTCCGTTCATATCCGCGTTTTCTTTTGCCGCTTCCACCGCTTCTTCCACGATCTCGATGCCGAGTACTTTTTTTGCCACCGGCGCCAGTATCTGCGCGATGGTACCCGTTCCTGAGTATAAGTCAAAGATCGTCTTATCCTGCGTCTCGCCTGCATAGGAACGGACTAAAGAATACAGTCTTTCCGCACCCAGCGAGTTTGTCTGGAAGAACGAAAACGGCGTAATGCGAAAACGCAGTCCCAAAAGTTCCTCGTAAAAATAGTCCCTGCCATACAAAATATCCGTCCTGTCATTTTGAATGATATCCGCCACGCTGTCGTTGACGGTATGTAAAATTCCCGCAATGCTGCCGGATAAGGCAAGCGCGCGCAATTCTTCTGTCATCCCATGCAAAAGCTCCGCTTCGCCCGCGGCGGACAGTTCCTTTTCCTGCGACGCCGTCACCAGATCAATCAGTATCTCGCCGGTCTTTTTTGCCTTGCGCACAAGCAGATGGCGCAGATATCCTTCGTGATTCCGTTTCTGATAAAAGCGGGTTCCTTTTTTGCTAAAATAATCTAACACGCAGACTAAAATTTTGCGGAAATCCCCGTCCACAATCCGGCATCCATCCACGGTCACAATATCATAAAAGCTGCCGCGCTTGTGCATTCCAAGCGCCAGCGGGCCGTCTTTGTATGCGTCTCCAAAGGAAAACTCCATCTTATTGCGGTATGCGTCCTGTATCGGACTTTTGAGAATGCCCTCGAATAAATAATCTGCGCCTGTCTCGTCAAGCAGCTTTTTTACCTGTGCCGCTTTCATGGCAAGCTGTTCCTCGTAAGGAAGATGCTGATAAGTACAGCCGCCGCACGCGCCAAAATGCGGGCACTGCGGTTCGATTTCCTGCGGCGCTTTTTTCAGTACCTCAAGGATTCTCCCCTGTGCCCTGCCATTGCGCACTTTTTCAATCTGAACGCGCACCTGCTGCCCGGCAAGTACGTTCTTTACCGCTACCGGCTTTTCCTGTCCGATATCAACGACGCCTTTGTTGGCAAAAAGGATTTCGCGCACGTCGCCCACATAAATTTCGCCTTTTTTCATAAACCCGCTCCTAAAATAATGATGCTCCAGGTATGTCCGGCGCCGGCCGTTTCTGCATAGCATCCGCCTGATGTCCGCCGGTTCCCGTGTGACAAAAAAGCCGCCGCAATTACGCGTCGGCTTTATGCTTTCTGTTATCGGTACAGCGTTTACTCTTCCGTATCCGCCGTTTCCTTCTTTGATTCGTCTACAAAGATTTCTTCCCCGTCTTCGCATTCTTCATCCAGATCTTCGTCCTCAAAGAAATCATCAAAGTCGTCTTCAAAATCATCGTCGAAATCTTCCAGGTAATTTGGCGTCAAATATCTGTAAACGGCATATGCGATTCCAGCTATGGCTGTAACCGCGCCGATAATCGCCAGAACCCAGAGAAGCGTATTTTTATGCCTGTCGTCGTCTCTTTTCTGAATTGCCGCCAGTATCTCTTCTACTCTATTCATAATTTACACATCCTTTCTGCTAAAACATAACGTTTCACATAGTATAACACAAATCTCTTCCATTTACCATAGGAAATTTACAATTTATCGGTTTCCGTCTCGACTTTGGTTTCGGTTTCGCTTTCGGTTTCCGGCTCGCTTTCGGTTTCCGGCTCTGTTTCCCGGATGCCAAGTTCCTCCGCTTTTTCCTCCCAGTCCCAGCGATCCTCGTTCAGCGCCGCCAGCACTACAAAACGGTATTCCGGATCTCCCCGGTAGCAGGTATACAGGGCTATGATATGGCTGTCTTCATCGAGGGTGTCAAACAGGTCGTCGTCAAAGGATGCCACCTTTTCCCCCTGCTTCTTTATCTTTTTCAGATATTCTCTGCGCATTTTCGGGTCGTTCTGGTCAAACTGATACAGCAAATGTACCGCATCGATGGGATATGCCGCAAAAATCTCATACGAAAGCGTAATCTCCGGAAGGTAAATGTAAATATCTTTGTGAGCCCACAGCATATCCGGGTTGTCTTCGTACATTTTCAGCGAACCGAACATCGTTTCGTCTCTCATATTATGCCCATAGATCACCGTGAGGAAATCGGTATAATCTTTTTTATTATAGCACTGCGTAAAGATTTCCCCGTAAATATCTTCCTGTCTGTCCATGTTGTTGTTCAGGTAATATTCCTGGTCCTCGGTATCGGGACTTTGCAGAATCGGATAATCGATGCCTGTGCCCGGCAGATAAATCCACGAATATACATCTTCGTTTTTTTCCTTCAGGGCCGCAAAATCAATGACCCGTTCCGTCTCGGTTTCCGGTTCAAATACAAGATCCGGCGCGTCTTCGTCTCCCACGATGATTTCCTCTGCGGCGGATACCGCGCAGAATGCGCACAGCCAGAAAAGCAGCGTGCCGGCTATCAGAGCATATCTCGTTTTTTTCATCATCATCCCCCGTTTACCCGCTTAAACTTTCTGCAGCTTTGCAAATGCCGCAAACATCTTTTTCACCCCATATTGATCAAACTTCACCTTTACTTCGTAATCTCTGCCGCCCTCTGTAATCTCCTCCACAATACCGGTTCCGAATTTTATATGACGGACCGTATCGCCAACCGCGTAATCCAGATGATCGGCTTTTGTCACTTTAAACTGCTGCGTGTCGAACACTTTGCTGCGAAACGCTTTTTTTGCCTGCTGATAAGGCGTTTCCGCCGTTTTCGGCGGCATATCCCACAGCGCTTTTGTTTCTTTTGCATCCTGGCGCCCGGTATCAAGCGCGTTGTCCTCCAGCAATTCTTTCGGAATTTCCTTCAGGAAGCGCGAGACCTGATTCGCGTGCGTTTCCCCGCGAATCATCCGTGTGCGCGCGCAGGTCAGCGTCAGCCGGCGCATGGCGCGTGTAATCCCCACATAACAGAGTCTCCGTTCTTCCTCAAGCGCGTCCGGATCCTCGTCAAAGCCGATATGGCTTGGGAAAACGCCGTCCTCCATCCCGGTCAGATATACATTGGGAAACTCCAGCCCCTTGGCGCTGTGAAGCGTCATCAGCACCACGCGGCTTTCGTTTTCGTCAAGGCTGTCGATATCCGCCACCAGCGCCACTTCCTCTAAAAATCCGCTTAAAGAAGGCTGCGCGCTGCTCTCCTCATAGGATGCGGCCTTTGTAATCAATTCGTCAATGTTCTCTATCCTCGCCTGCGCCTCATCCGTACCTTCCACTTCCAGTTCTTTCACATAGCCGACGGACTCGATCACCATAGAGAGCAATTGCCGCACGCTCAAAAATTCCGCCTGACTGCGCAGCGTTCTTATAAACGTAACAAAATCCTGCAGCTTTGCGGCGCTTCTGCCGATCCCAGGTATCTCCTGCGCCTCCTCGAGCGCCTGGTAAAACGTAATGTTTTTGTCCATGGCGTAGGTCTGCACTTTTGCCAGCGTCGCCGCGCCGATTCCGCGCTTTGGCACATTGATGATGCGCCGCACCGCCAGATCGTCCCGCGCATTGTCGATCGTCTTTAAATATGCGAGCAGATCTTTAATTTCCCGCCTTGCATAGAAATTGATGCCGCCCACAATCTTATACGGGATGTTCGACAGTAAAAACTGTTCTTCAAACAGACGAGACTGCGCATTGGTGCGGTAAAGAACCGCGTTGTCCCCGTAATCCGCGCCGCTTTCCGCCTGTTTCTGAATATCCGACGCCACATATTGCGCCTCCTCCGGGGCGCTGTAAAACTGTTTCGCTATAATAGGCGAACCGGCGTCATTCTTCGTCCATAGCGTTTTTTCTTTTCTTCCATAGTTATTGCGGATCACCTGATTCGCCGCGTTTAGAATATTCTGTGTGGAACGGTAATTCTGCTCCAGCTTAATCACGGCCGCGTCCTCAAAAACTTTTTCAAAATCAAGGATGTTGCGGATATTGGCGCCCCGGAATTTATAGATGGACTGGTCGTCGTCCCCCACCACGCACAAATTACGGTGCTTTTGCGCCAGCGTACTGACAAACCGGAACTGCGCCGTATTGGTGTCCTGATACTCGTCTACCATGATATAGCGGAAACGGTCCTGATAGTATTCCAGAACATCGGGACAGGTATGGAAAAGCTCCACCGTCCGAAAAAGCAGATCGTCAAAATCCAGCGCATTGTTGCGCTTTAACTGCGCCTGATATTCCAGATACGCCGCGGCAATTTTGCGCTTATGGTAATCCCCGAAATTGCGCCTGTCATATTCCTGCGCGGAGATCAGTTCATCTTTTGCGGCGGAAATCGCGGCCAGAATCGTTTTTTCCCGCAGCAGTTTCGTCTCGATCCCCAGCTTTTTGCAGATATCTTTCATCAGGGATTTTTGATCGTCCGTATCATAAATGGTAAAATTGGTCTCGTAACCGATCCGGTCGATAAAGCGCCGCAAGATCCGCACGCACGCAGAGTGAAACGTGGATACCCAGACGCTTTCCGCCCCCTGGCCCACCAGTTTATCCACGCGGTCGCGCATCTCCCCCGCCGCTTTGTTCGTAAAAGTAATCGCCAGAATATTCCAGGGGTTGACTCCTTTTTCCCCGATCAGATAGGCGATCCGGTGCGTAAGCACGCGGGTTTTCCCGGAACCGGCGCCCGCCAGCACCAGAAGCGGCCCTTCCGTGCGAAAAACCGCCTCGCGCTGTTTCTCGTTCAAAGTATCGTAACTATCCATCTTTCCTCCAAAAAACACTTGTCATGTAGTTTTAAAAACTGTATAATGTAGTCTGGAAGGGGAGGAGCATATGACAGTAAACCTCGACAAGCTTCTCCAGAGTATTCTGGAAAGCATTTCACACATTGACTACATTAAACCGGACGATATTCCGAATATTGATCTTTATATGGATCAGGTAACTACATTCATGGACTCGCAGCTTCGCGCCTCCAAACGTTATCCGGAGGATAAGATTCTGACAAAGACCATGATTAATAATTATGCCAAAAATCATCTCCTGCCGTCTCCGGATAAGAAAAAATATTCCAAAGAGCATGTGCTGGTTCTGATTTTTATTTACTATTTCAAAGGTTTTCTCTCCATCACAGATATTCAGTCTTTGCTGGAGAAGCTCACAAAAAAATACTTTAAAAATTCCGACGGCATGGATATTGAATCTCTCTACCGCGAAGTATTCAGCATGGAGAAGGAACAGATCGACCGTCTTTCTTCCGATCTTACGGAAAAGTACCGCTTTGCCTGCGATACGTTTCCGGATGCCGCGAAAGAAGATCAGGATTTTCTGCGCCTGTTCTCCTTTATCTGTCTGCTGAGTTTTGATGTCTATGTAAAAAAGCAGATCATCGAAAAGATTATTGATTCTTTTCCATCCGACTGAACACCATCTGGTAACCGTCGCTGCCATAGTTTAACGAACGGTTCACGCGGCTGATCGTAGCGGTGGATGCGCCCGTCTCCTCCGCTATTTCCAGATAGGTCCGGTTCTCGGTAAGCATTTTGGCCACTTCAAAGCGCTGTGAAAGCGAAAGCAGTTCATTCACCGTGCATACATCCTCAAAAAAATGATAACATTCTTCTTTGTCCCTTAACTGCAGAATCGCTTCAAATAAATGATCTACCGCTTTGGTCCGTATTTGTTTGCTCATGTCTACCCCCATTTTGCCTGTCATTACGATTAGATATGTTTGCGCATCGCATCCACTTTTTCCCGCGCCTTAATGGCAAGATAAAAAATATGATTAACCGGCGTTGCGATTCCATGCTTTTTGCCGAGCCTTACGACGGTGCCCGCATATTCCTCAATCTCAATCGGGCGGCCCGCCTCCACGTCCTGCAGCATAGACATTTTTTTCAGCGCCGGATAGTGGATCAAAAGTTCAATCACTTCGTCACGATCCTGCCGCGTAATATTTACATGCTCCGCCTTCGCGATCTCCACGATCTCGTCCATGCAAAGGCGCATCATTTCCACAATTTCCTCTACCTGTTCAAAATAGCCGCACTCAACGCCTGCCTCTACCGCCGCCTGGCTGCCGCCGGTATTGAGCATCCACTTGCGCCATTGCGTACGCTTCATATCTTCATAAATCCGCACGTTGACGCCTGCGGCTTTCAGGCATTCATATACTTCCTGTACCTCCGGCGCTACGATGCGGTTATCCGCATAACCAATCTGCACTTCTCCGGACGTCGTAAAGTATACGCGGTGCCCCGCGCGGTGAGCGTCCGTGCGCAGCATCACCCCATAGAGTACCCGGTTTTCCGGGAACGCCGCCTGCAGACGGTCCGTTGCCATAATCCCGTTTTGCAGCGGCAGCAGAATGGTTTCCCTTTGTATCAGGGGGCGAATATCCTCGATCACTTCATTCAGGCTGTAGGTCTTTACGCATACGATCAGCAGGTCTATGCTTATTTTCTGTGCGGGATCCGCATAAACCTGCGGCCGGATCGTCTCATCATTCACACAGATTCCGTTTTTTTCCATGCGCTTCGCGCGCTCTCCCCGTGCCAGAAGATAGAATTGGTCTTCATATTTCTGATGCAGATAGGAAATCAGCACGCTGCCAACAGAACCAGCGCCGACAACGCCTATATTTTTTATCATCTGTTTTCTCTCTTTCTCCATTATAATTTACATGCAAAACAGCGCATTTTCCCGTTCTCATCAGGCGGGATCACATCCATCCACGCAAAGTGCAGCCGGAATTCGTCCCCGAACAATTCGTCCATTTTGGTCCGGAAAAACTGTTCGATCTCGTCCTTCGTGTGCGCGTCATTGTGCGGGTCTTTCACTAACTGAATCCGCATATCATGGTACGACTCCTGAATATAGCGGAACTGCGCGATGCCTACAATCCCGTTCGGAATCTTCATCAGGTACAGCGCCGACGTATCGTCGCCGTTTTCATGTTTAACCAGATCGTTCACCCGGCCCTGTATGGAGGTAATGTAACGCACTCCCTCGATCATAACGGAAGACGCGCGGTCTCCGATATCGTAATTGATGATCGGGAAATCTCTCTTAAACAGGGTGGTTATGATCACCCTGCCGTCGTCCGCCAGTTTTCCGTTCTCGTCATACAGATTAACGGCGTGCGTATCGCTGTTGATATAGTACAGTTCTTCCTGCGGAAGCTGAATGATGCAGCTTCCGGTCTCGGAACTTCCATATGCGTCCATCAGGCCGTCCCCA
>CANQJX010000061.1 GCA_947624335.1 uncultured Marvinbryantia sp. | reverse complement strand
GCGAGAAGCGGGCTGCTTGTGATCACCGGCGGACCGGGAACCGGAAAGACGACGACGATCAATGCGCTGATCCGCTATTTTGAAGCGGAGGGACTGGAAATTTTGCTGGCGGCGCCGACCGGAAGGGCGGCAAAGCGTATGACGGAAACAACCGGATACGAAGCGCAGACGATACACCGGCTGCTGGAGGTGTCCGGCGCGCCGCAGGAAACCGGAGGTGCGGTTCACTTTGAGCGCAATATGCAGAATCCGCTGGAGGCGGATGTCATTATTATAGACGAGATGTCTATGGTGGATCTTTTCCTGATGCATGCGCTGCTCAGCGCGATTACGCCGGGTACGCGCCTGATTATGGTGGGCGACGTCAATCAGCTTCCTTCCGTAGGGCCGGGCTGCGTTTTGAAAGATATTATTGATTCGGACCGTTTCCCGGTTGTCCGCCTTACCAGGATATTCCGGCAGGCAAGCGAAAGCGACATTGTAGTCAATGCCCATAAAATTAATAACGGCGAACATATTTTGCTGGATAACAAGAGCCGCGATTTCTTTTTCCTGCAGCGGGATGACGCCGACGTCATCATCCGCGTGGTGCTTGCGCTGGTGCGGGATAAGCTGCCGGGATATGTGCAGGCGAATCCCTGCGAGATCCAGGTGCTTACTCCCATGCGCAAAGGGCTGCTGGGCGTAGAGCGGCTGAATCATATCCTGCAGCATTATCTGAACCCGCCGTCGCCGGATAAATGCGAAAAGGAATATGCGGGCGGCTGCTTCCGCGAAGGCGATAAGGTTATGCAGATGAAAAACAATTATCAGGCGCAGTGGGAAATCAGAGGAAAAAACGGCATCCCCGTATCCAGGGGAAACGGCGTGTTCAACGGCGATATGGGGATCATCCGCCAGATTCATACCTATGCGGAGCAAATGACCGTAGAATTTGACGAGGGAAAATTTGTGGAGTATTCCTTCAGGCAACTGGAAGAACTGGAACTCGCCTATGCGGTTACCATCCACAAATCGCAGGGAAGCGAATATCCGGCGGTGGTGATCCCGCTGCTGTCCGGTCCGCGGATGCTGATGAACCGCAACCTTTTATATACGGCGGTTACGCGCGCAAGAAAATGCGTAACGCTGGTGGGCCTTTCAAAGGTGTTTAACCAGATGATCGATAATCGCTTTGAACAGAAGCGGTACAGCGCGCTGCGGGAAAGGATCTGCGAGTGGAACGACTGATACTGGATTTACTCTTTCCGCGCAGATGCCCTTTGTGCGGGAAAATAGCGCGGGGAATCTGCCGGGACTGCGCGGATCACATTCCTTATGTGAGACAGCCGTATTGCTTTCGCTGCGGAAGGCCGCTGACGGATCCGGCGCAGGAATACTGCGCGCACTGCCGCGCGCTGCCCGCCGCTTATCTGCAGGGACGCTCCGTGTATTGTTATACCGGCGCGGTGCGGGAAGCGATGCATGCCATAAAATACAATAACAAAAGAGAATATCTGGAATACTTTGCGCGGGACATGGCGCAAAAACTGGGAGATGTGATCCGCGCATGGGATCCGCAGGTGCTTTTGCCGGTCCCGATGTATCCTTCGGCGAAGCGCAGGCGCGGCTATAACCAGGCGGAACTGCTGGCGAAGCTTCTGGGCGGATATCTGCGTATTCCCGTAAACGGAAAAACACTCAAAAAGATTAAAAAAACTGCGGATCAAAAGAGCCTGGACCAGCGGGCGCGCCGCGTAAACCTGGAGGGCGCGTTCGCGGTCGGCGAAGCGCCGTGGCGCCGGGTCCTGGTCGTGGATGATATCTATACGACGGGCAGCACTATGCGGGAAATATCCGCGGTATTGCGGCGGGCGGGAGTGGAGCAGATTTATTTTGCGACCCTTTGCACCGTTCCGGAAACGATGGATGGCGCGCAGTGAAAACCCTGCGGATCGACGCGCAATATTCCGGGGATGGAAACGCCAAATGTGTTTGCAAACTCCCTGATCCGTGCTATAATGTTCGTAAAACAACAGGCTGCGGCGCGGAAAGGGATTTGCGCTATGCGCCGGCGAACCAACCTGCAACCGAGGAAAACTATGCTTGATGAACAAAGGATTTATCTGATGGTTCAGCTCGCTCTTTTTGAGGAGCGCCATAAAAACCAGCTCGACGGCGTGCAGACGTATTTCCGCAGCGATTATATCGGGCGCCATATGATCAAAAACGGCCTGCGCGCGACGCTTGCTTTTATGCTGGCGCTGGCGGGATGGGGGCTTTACAACGCGGAAACCCTGATCGTGGACATTACGAAAATTGACGTGATGGCGCTGGGCGCGAAAATATTATTTTTGTATGTTCTGACGCTATGCGGCTTTCTTGTACTTACCTATGCGATTTATGCCGTCCGTTACGCCAGGGCAAAGGAAGACTACAATCAATACCAGGAACTTTTGCAGAAACTGGAACGGGTTTACCGGCAGGAAGATACCAGAAGGATGATCGCCCGCAGGAGAGGAACGCAATGAGACCTATGCTCATGCTCAGAGACGCCCTGGGCAGATTTTATGCAAAACATGATACGCCGGTCAGATTATTTCTGAAATTTGCGGCGGCGCTGCTCACATTTGCGGCGATCCGGTTTACCCTTGGACAGACGGCGGCGCTCAATCATCCGGTTGTTTTACTGGCGCTGGCGCTTGTCTGCACGTTTCTGCCGTCCAATGCGGTTATCATCGCGGGGGCGGCCCTGATCATGGCGCATTTTTACGGGATTTCCCTGGAAGCGGCGGTGATAGGGGGCGGCATGCTGCTGATGGTGCTGCTGCTTTATTTCAGCATTGCGCCGCAGTCCGCGTGGCCGCTGGTACTGACCGCGCTGTTTTTGGGAGCGGGTTACGGATGCCTGCCGGCGCTTTTGTTTGGCCTGATCGGCGGGCCTCTCTCGGCAATGGGAGTCGGGTTTGGCGCCGTGGTGTATTACCTGGTCAGAATTGTGGAACGCTGCGGAGGAAACCTTTCGTCTGCCTCCACGGAAGCGGCGGAAGCGATGCTGCAAAGAAGCGCGGCGCTGATTCAGGCGGTCATTTCCGACAGGGAGATGCCGGTTATGGTGATTGCGCTGGTTGCGGCGTTTCTGGCGGTATATTTTATCCGCACCTTTGAAATGAAATACGCATGGTTTGCGGCGGCGGTCGCGGGCTGCGTCATGTATGTGATCATACGCGTCTGCGGTATCTGGATGCTGGATCTGGATGCGTCGGTTCTGCCGCTTGCGGCGGAAACCGCGGTATCTCTTGCGGCGGCGTGGATCGCGCAGACCATGCTGTTTAGCCTGGATTATAAAAAGACGGAAACCGTCCGTTTTGAGGACGATGAATTTTACTATTATGTAAAAGCCGTGCCGAAGAAGAAAGTGCGCAGAAGAAAAAGACGGCGCAGGGCGGAAGGGAGATAATCGGTGGAGACATTCAGACTGTGGATCAGCAACCATCTTCCGTGGTTGAAGATGCCATCTATCACAATTCAGATTACAGATATTTTAGAGATTATCATTCTGTCGATTCTGGTGTACAGCGTGCTGGTATGGATTAAAAGAAGCAGAGCATGGACGCTTTTAAAAGGCATGCTTCTGATTGGCTTTTTTGTAGCGCTGATGTACCTGCTCCGGATGGATACGCTGACCTTTATTATCGGGAAGGGAATCAATATTATCATTATGGCGGCCGTCATCATCTTTCAGCCGGAACTGCGCAGAGTGGTGGAACAGCTTGGCGAGACGGAGGTGTTTTCGGGATTCCTGCCGTCCGCTTCCGAGGGAGAGCAGCGTTTCAGCGACCGCACGGTCAACGAGATTGTGCGCGCTGCCGTAGAAATGGCGAAAGTGAAAACCGGCGCGCTGATTGTTCTGGAACAGAAGGAATCGCTTGCCGGATATGAAAAAACGGGCATTGCGATTGACGCGGTCGTGTCCAGCCAGCTTTTGATCAACATTTTTGAACACAATACTCCGCTGCACGACGGGGCAGTCCTGATCCGCGGGGATAAGATCGTGTCCGCGACCTGCTATCTGCCGCTGTCAGACAATCAGACGCTGGGCAAGGAACTGGGAACCAGGCACCGCGCGGCTGTGGGCATCAGCGAAGTGACGGATTCCCTGACGATTGTTGTTTCGGAGCAGACCGGATATATTTCGATTGCCAAAAAAGGCGTCCTTACCAGAAATATTACCGAAGACACCCTGAGGATTCAGTTGTGCGCTTTCCAGAATAAGCCGAATAAGCCGGCCGGTTCCAGAAAACGGATCAGCGCCAAAAAGCGCGTGCCCGCGAACCGGGAGACGCAGAGCGGGAGAAAGGAATCATAGCATGAAGCATTTATTTACCCATAATCTGGGATTAAAACTGATCTCGGTTCTTTGCGCCTGCCTGATCTGGCTGATCGTAATGGATAACAGCGATCCGGAGCGGACGCAGATTTACCGGAGCGTCCCGGTGACGATTGTAAACCAGGACACCATTACCAATGCGAATAAGACGTACACGGTGGTGGATGATACGGACCGGGTAAATGTTTATGTAACGGCAAGGCGTTCGGTGCGTTCGCGTTTATCGGCGGCCTCCAGTTTTACCGTAAAAGCGGATCTGGAGAATTACAACGAGGCGCTTGGCTCGGTTCCGCTTGAGATTACCTGTACGGAGCCTTCAGTCACGCAGGAAAATATGCGGATACAGCCGTCGTCGTTAAAGATCAATATGGAAGACAAGATAGAGGAAAGCTTTGGAATCGTCGCTACGGTTGCAGGCAGCGCGGCAAGAGGTTATGAACAGGGAAGGGTAACGGTGCTGACCGGAGATACGATCCGCATTGCGGGGCCGCGGTCTCTGATCAATATTATCGGCAAGGTGACGGTTCCGATTGATATTTCCAATGCCTCGCAGGATAAGAACGGGGAATATCCGATCCGGATCGAGGACAAAAACGGAAGCGCGCTGACCGAAAGCCAGATGAGCAATCTGGAACTGAAAAACGTGGACGGAGTTGTACTGCAGAATGATATGGCGCAGGTAAACGTTGAAATCTGGAAAGTTTACGAAGACATTCTGCTGGCGGCTCCTCTGACGGGAAAGCCGGCTCCGGGCTATGAAGTGACCGAGATTACGGTTTCTCCGCGCACGGTGAACCTGACGGCTCCGGCGCAGGAGATGGAGGAACTTGGCAGCGTGCTGACGGTCCGGGACGAATTGAACATTGAAGGGGCCAGTACCAATCAGGAATTTACGATTGACCTGAACGACACGCTGAATTTGTTTGATAATATACGCTTAGAGCAGAACGCTTCGCCGACCGTTACCGTTTCGGTGCGGATAGACGAGGTGGGAAGCAAGACGCTCGATTTCCCGGTTTCCGAACTGGAGATGCAGAATGTGCCGGCGGGAAAGAGCCTGATCTTTTCTCCGACCGACCGTCTGCCCATTAATGTGCGTTCTACGGATGAACGGCTGAATCAGATTAAAGCAGAAGATATCCGCGCGCGGATTGATCTGGCAGACTGCGCGCAAAACGGAAGTTATACGCTGCCGGTGGAAGTGGAACTGCCGGACGACTATGAATTAGGGGAAGACGTATCGATTGTCGTGAACGTAGCGGATGAAGAGCAGGAACAGGAAGTAGAGCTTGAGACGGAGGGATAATAATATGGTTAGCCAGACATTTGTGATTAAGAACAATGCGGGACTGCATTTAAAACCGGCGGCTCTTTTATGCACGGAGGCAAATAAATACAAGTCGACCATCCTGTTGTCTTTCGGCAACACTACAACAAACGCGAAAAGCGTGCTCAATGTTCTGGGCGCCTGCGTCAAATGCAACGACACGATTGTGCTGACCTGCGAAGGAGAAGATGAGGAAACAGCGCTGAAAAATCTTGCAAAATTGATCGCGGACGGGCTGGGAGAAAGCCTGCGTTAGAGAACTTTTCGGCAAATGAGATATGCGATGGAAAAGAAAAAGCCCGGCAGACAACTGCCGGGCTTTTTGCATTCAATTTCAGCTCCATACATCAGTCGGATCCTTGCCGGTTGTACCCGCTTTCATTTTCATGGGCGTCGGCTTTCCGAGAGGCGTCTTCTCATGATCTGAAATCACAATCGTGGAACCGACCGGTACATTGTCATAAATCCATTTTGCGTCGGCTACGCACAGCCGGATGCAGCCCTCCGAAGCCGGAGATCCGAGACGATTATAGTCGCTCGCATTCACATTGTACGGATTTCGTGTCGTGCCGTACATCGGTACAGAGTGGAACAGATACGCGTCCAGGAACTTGCTGCAATATTGACCGTAGGAAGGACCGTTAAGCTCCCACCAGCGGTATTTCGCGCGGATGAAGAAGGTTCCGGTCGGCGTCGGCGAACCCGCCCTCCCGACGGAACAAGCCATCGCTTTGACCGGCGTACTGCCGTCGTATATGGTAATCACACATTTCTTGCGGTTTACATGTATCGTCAGATTTCCGGTCGGCTTGTAAGTAACATAGCCTTTGGAACCGAATTTGTAGGTGGTGCCGTTTATCTTTTTTGTGCCGTATATTCTGGCGCCGTTGTCATTAGGATCCAGATAATAACGCTTATTGCCGATTACCAGCCAGCCGGTCTGGCGGACGCCGTAGCTGTTAAAGTAATAGCTTTTTTTGTTGATCTTATGGAATCCGTTTACATAAGCGCGGCCGTTTTTCTGAAAATAATACTTATTTTTGTCCAGAGTACGCCAGCCGGTTACCATTACGCCTTTGGAATTAAAGCCGTAATAATATTTGCCGATTTTGTAAACCCCGGAAGAACGTCTGCCTGATTTGTCGAAATAGTATTTCTTTCCGTTGATCGTGTAAACGCCTCCGTGGTAAGCGCGTCCCCGACCGTTAAAATAATAGTAATATTTGCCGATTTTTTTCCATTGCTTTTTTAAAGCCTGCCCGTTTTTCGGATTGAAATAATAAATTTTCTTTTTGTAAGTCTGCTTTCCGGTTTTCAGATAACCTTTTTCCGTACCGTAATAATACGCCCCGTTAATCTGCTTGAATGTGGTTAAAAGTCTGCCGTTCGCAAGGCTCAGATATAATTTCTTTTTGTACTTGGTCACCTGATCTGTGATCAGTTTTCCTGAGCGGTCAAATAAATAGAGATAAGTTTTTTTCCCGGATTTGATCTTTTTAGGACCGCCGGTATATTTTTTGCCGTTGTTTCCATAATAATAAGTACCGTCTTCGGTTGTTACCCATTCGTTTTTATATGCGGATGCCGTTGCGGGCAGCGCAAAGGAAACGCATAATAAAAACAGCAGTGTAAGTATCAGTTTTTTCTTTTTCATTTCGGTTGCTCCTTTATATCATGTGCCGCTCCAAAATATAACAAAATTATTAAGTGTAGTTTAACATATCTTAATGGGATAGGCAAGTGCGCAGAGGGAAAAAATCCTTAATATTTTCTTGCAGTCAGGCTTCTTTTTTATAAAAATACAGGACTTGATAAAAAGCGGGAATTCCTGTACAATAAAAAAGAATAATTTGTAAAAAATTGTAGGTAGAAGGGACGCGGGCAGAATGGAAATCGGAATATGTTTGGCGATGCTGGCAGTTTTGCCCTTCCTGTATTTTATATTCGGGCAGACGTTTGTCTTATGCATCGGACAAAAGACCGGCAAGGCAATGTGCCTGCTGTTGGGAGCGTTTCTCTATCACGGCATTTTTCAGATTGCGGCGCTTTTGCTGATGCTGATGCGAAGACCCTTATCGCATCTTTCGCTTTTGTGGGGGCTTGCGCTTGCTTTTGCATCGGCGCTGTGGATTTTTCTGCGCCGGCGGCGTAAGGGACGGATCATGCCTGCGCTGCGCAGACCGCGGATACGCGGCTGGCTGCTGGCGCTTATGATCCTTGCGGTCCTGATACAGATGTATTATGTGATTTTCAATGAATACCTTGGATGGGATACGTCCTCTTATGTGGGAACGATCGCTACCAGTGTGCAGCGAAACAGTATGTACCGATACGACGGAGAGAGCGGGCAGGCTCTTTACGGACTGCCTATGCGGTATGCGCTTTCTTCGTTTTATCTGCATGCCGCCGTCTGGTGCCAGGTATTGAAACTGAACGCCGTTTCTTATGCGAAAATCGTGCAGGGAGGAGTCCTGTGCATACTGGCGGATACAACGATTTTTCAATTGGGGACGTTTCTCTTTGCGGGAACGCGTTACCGGAAATTTTCGCAAACGAAGCGGTCGGAATGCGCGGCGGCAATGGTAATCGCGGCAGTATGGATTAATTTCTTTTACAAAACAATTTTTACAACGTCCGATTTTCTTCTGAACCGGGCGCTGGAGGCGAAAGGATATTGCGCGAACTTTATCCTTCCGTTCCTGTTTCTGCTTGGACTGATGATCTGGCGGGACGGAAAAGACCGCCTGGCCAAGCAGATGTTGTTGATTGCCTCTTTCGGCTGTGTGCCGATTTCCATGAGCGCGATGATTACGGCGCCCGCATTGATTACGGTGATGCTGCTTCCGGTGCTTCTGCGGGAAAAAACGTGGAAAATGCTGCGCTGTTATCTGCTTTGCATTTTGCCAAACGCAGTGTATTTTATCGTCTATGCGCTCTATATAAAAGGTTTGATAAAGGTTCGGGTATCGTAGAGATGAGCGGAGCGACCAATGTTGTACAGGTATTTCAAATGTATAATGGCGATACATGGCTGTTCGCGCTGTTTCTCGCGGCGGCGGCGTATCTGTTCTGGAGATCGGGAAAGAAAAACCGGCGCAACGCCGTCCTGACGGTGATATCAGCCGTCCTGCTGGTGTTTAATCAGGTAATTTTTGTCCTGACAGAAAAACTGCTGGGCGGCACGGAAACCTATTACCGCTTTTTGTGGATGATACCCGTAGTGCCGATTCTGGCATACGTTGCGGTGGATGTGG
>CANQJX010000060.1 GCA_947624335.1 uncultured Marvinbryantia sp. | reverse complement strand
CGCCCGCGTTTGCCGTTATAAAACCAGACGGGGATAAACCCCAAAGGCCCCCAGGTTTCCCAGGAGATGGCAAGCGCTCCGAAGACCGTCTGCACGCGGCGGTCCATACGCAGGAAATAGAGCAGTTCGATCAGAAAAACACCTTTATAGCCATAGTCCGTATAAAGGATTTTTGCGAGATACAGGCCGGCGACGGCCACGGCGGCTTCCATCAGGAAGAAAAACCAGCGCTGCAGCGTATTTTTGGGAATCCGATACTCAAAACAGGATACTCCCATCATTACAAGCAGCCCGATCAGCAGCGTAAAATATACATTCTGGCTGTCCGGAACAAAGAAACGGCCCTTTAAAGTATAATCAAACGGCACTTCGGAAATCAGTGCAAACAGGAACAGACGCAGGGCGTATTTTCTGGGACTGCGCGTATGGCAAAAGCCTTCTACCAGCAGAAAGCAGAAAATCGGGAAGGCCAGCCTGCCTACCCCGCGCATGACGGGATAAAGGCGCGCCAGAAACACGCGCGCGGCGGATTCCTGTGCGAATGCGTACTGGAGCGGCCGGATCAGGGCCGCTCCGGTATGGTCGACCAGCATGGTGATGATTGCGATGTATTTTAACGTACTTCCGCTTAAGGAAGGCTGTCTGACTGATTTCATTATTCCTCCGCGTCGGTTTTTGCTCCCTCGGAAGAAGTTTCTTCCGGCAGTTCCTCAATTCCTTCCACTTCGATGTCTTCTAAACCGAGATCGCTGATATCCAGTTCGTCGTCCTCATAATATTCATCTTCGGAAATATCGTTGTATACATTGTTTTCACCGAGAAATGCCAGAACCTTTTCGCGCAGAATATTATATTTGTATTCGTCGGGATCGGGCACCATTGCGCTTTCGTACTCGTCTACATCCAGATAGTCGCTGTACTGCATTTCGTCTTCCAGGACCTCTTTGTATTCCTCGTCGGTTACTTCGATGCCTTCTTTTGCGGCAATCGTGCAGATAGCCATTCTCTCATGTACCGCTTCTTCCAGATCCGCTTCCTCGTCGTAATCCTCGCCGTACAGTTCTGCAATATCGCTGATGCCGAATTCCTCCATCAGCTCCTGATTTTCCGATTCTTCCGCCGTCTTGCAGATTTCGTACAGCTCGTCCGGATAGCCGTTAAATACGGAATCGGCGATTACCGTTGAAAGAAATTCTTCGTTGGCGTTGGTCTGCGCGTCTTCCAAATAAGTCTGCTGGAGTTCTTCGCGCAAACTTTCTTCAAATTCTTCTACCGTGCTGCAGTCGGAGATGGATGCGACATATTCGTCGTTGTATTCCGGAAGGACAACTTCCACAATCGAATGCAGGGTGACGGTAAAGGTTGCCGTTTTTCCGTCCAGTTCCCCGTCGTACGGCGTCGGGAATGTGATATCAAATGATTTTTCATCCCCGGCGTTCATTCCGACAATCGCGTCTTCAAAACCGTCGATATAAGCATCCGCGCCAAGCTCGATCTGGACGCCCTCCTCGGAACCGCCTTCAAATTCTTCGCCGTCAATTTTGCCGACGTAATCGATTACCACAAGATCCCCGTCCTGTGCGGCGCGGTCGTTGATTTCGTTATATTCCGCCCCGTAGCTTAACTCTTCTTCCACATACAGATCCACGTCTTCATCGGTTACTTCCGCAACATAGCGGTCGATGGTCTGCCCGGTATAAGGCGCAAGCTCTACATATTTGGAATAATCCTTCACGCTTCCGGTATCTTTTTTTCCGCATCCGAACGTCAGGAGCGTACAGCCTGCGACTGTTAAAATCAATGCTATTTTTTTGTTCATGACTTTTACCCTTCCATTTCTTATGGTTTTGTTATTTAGGAGTATAACACAAAAATGTGAACGTTGTATGTAATTTTTTGAATAATGAAAAAAAATATTGAGATTTCGCGAAATTTGTGATATGCTTTACCAAGAGTTATGAGATTAAGGAGGACGGGCAATGAAGCATATTAAGACGCTAAACACAAAGAATCTGCAAAATACTTTAAAAAAAGGCGGGTGCGGCGAGTGCCAGACATCCTGCCAGTCAGCCTGCAAAACTTCATGCACAGTAGGAAACCAGAGTTGCGAAAACAGAAAACAGAGTTTTTAAATTTTAAGATAAGTCAGACAAATAAGCAGCGGATGACCTTCGCTGCTTATTAGTTGTAGGATAGGAGCATAATCGTGGTTCACCAATATAAAAACAATGGATTCAACATTGTTTTGGATACAAACAGCGGAGCGGTCCATGTGGCGGACGACGTCGTTTACGATGTGATCGCGCTTTTCAACCGGCAAAAGACAGAAGCGCAGATACAGGCGGAACTCGCGCCTGTTTACGGTGAACGGGAAACGGCGGATGCCCTGCGCGAATGCAGGGAATTAAAAGAAGCGGGGCAACTGTTTACAGAAGACATCTACGAGGATGCGATTCTGGATTTTAAAAAGCGCCAGACGGTGGTAAAGGCGCTCTGCCTGCATATAGCGCATGACTGTAACCTTGCGTGCCGCTATTGCTTTGCGCAGGAAGGCGAATATCACGGGCGCAGGGCGCTGATGAGCTATGACGTAGGCAAGAAGGCGCTGGATTTTCTGATTGCAAATTCCGGAAACCGCCGCAATCTGGAAGTGGACTTTTTCGGCGGCGAGCCGCTGATGAACTGGCAGGTTGTCAAAGACCTTGTGGCATACGGCAGGGAGCAGGAAAAAATCCATAACAAAAACTTCCGCTTTACGTTAACGACAAACGGCGTGCTTTTAAATGAAGAAGTGATGGAGTTTTGCAACCGCGAGATGGCGAACGTTGTCTTAAGCATCGACGGACGCCCGGAAATACATGACAGAATGCGCCCGTTCCGAAACGGAAAAGGAAGCTACAGCCTGATCCTGCCGAAATTCCGGAAATTCGCGGAAAGCAGAGGGCAGAGCAGATATTATGTGCGCGGAACCTTTACCAGACACAATCTGGATTTCTGCGAGGACGTGCTTCATCTGGCGGATCTTGGCTTCCGGCAGATTTCCATAGAGCCCGTGGTAGCGGCGCAAAACGAGGACTATGCGCTTCGGGAAGAAGATATTCCCTATATCTGCGATCAGTATGACCGGCTGGCGCGGGAAATGATCCGGCGCGAGAAAGCGGGAAACGGATTTACCTTTTTCCATTTCATGGTTGATCTGACAGGCGGGCCGTGCGTTTACAAACGGCTTTCCGGATGCGGGTCGGGTACGGAATATCTGGCGGTTACGCCGTGGGGCGACCTTTATCCCTGCCACCAGTTTGTCGGGCGTGAGGAATTTTTGATGGGAAACGTAGACGAAGGCGTAAAGCGCGCCGATATCTGCGATCAGTTTAAAAACTGCAATGTATATACGAAAGAAAAATGTAAAAAGTGCTTTGCAAGATTTTACTGCAGCGGCGGGTGCGCCGCCAATTCGTATCAGTTCCACGCAACGATCAACGACGCGTAGGACATTGGCTGCGAAGTGCAGAGAAAGCGCGTGGAGTGCGCAATTATGATCAAAGCCGCACTTGCGCAGGAAGACGGATGATCTTATAATAAATATTTAAGAAGAATTATTTAAGAAGAAAAGAGGAAAAGAACCATGAACAAGAACAAATCGTTAGCGGTAGTGATCGGAGCGGCGGTTCTGGTGCTGCTGCTTGGATTTACGACGATCGTAGGCTTCGGCCCGACCAAAACGGGCGCGGCAAGAAATATCTTCCTTGGCCTGGATCTGTCGGGCGGCGTCAGCATCACATATCAGGCGGTGGGGGAGGAAACGCCCTCGAAAGAAGATATGAACGATACCGTTTATAAACTGCAGCAGCGTGTGGACGGCTACAGTACAGAAGCGCAGGTTTACCAGGAAGGTTCCGACCGCATCAACATCGAGATCCCCGGCGTATCGGATGCGGAGACGATTCTGGAGGAACTTGGAAAACCGGGCTCTCTGACTTTTGAACTGACGGACGGTACGCTTGTGCTGAACGGCACGGATATAGAGACGGCAAGCGCGGGCACCGCGCCGGACGACATGGGCAACACCCGCGACATTGTAGAGCTTGTCTTAACGAGCGAGGGAAGCAAAAAATTTGCCGATGCGACAACGGCAAATATCGGCAAAGTGATCAATATTGTTTACGACGGCGAAATTATCAGCGCGCCGGTGGTGCAGACCGCGATTACAGGCGGCACCGCGCAGATTACCGGCATGGCGAACCACGAGGAAGCGGAACGGCTTGCCTCTTCGATCCGCATTGGTTCTCTTTCGCTGGAACTGGAAGAACTGCGTTCCAATGTGGTCGGCGCGCAGCTTGGCGCAAAAGCGATTTCTACCAGCATTACCGCGGGCATAATCGGGCTTGTGCTGGTGATTCTCTTTATGGCCGCGGCCTATCTGGTGCCCGGCCTGGTTGCGGGCGCGTCCCTTCTGATTTATACGGAACTGATGCTGCTTGCACTGAATGCGTTTGACTTAACCCTTACCCTTCCGGGTATCGCGGGTATCATCCTTTCCATCGGTATGGCGGTAGACGCCAATGTAATCATTTATGCGCGTATCCGTGAGGAGATCGCGCAGGACAAGCCGGTGCGCATGGCGATCAAAACCGGTTTCCAGAAAGCGCTTTCCGCAATCCTGGACGGAAATATCACTACCCTGATCGCGGCGGCCGTCCTTGCATGGCGGGGAACGGGCAGCATCAAGGGCTTTGCGCAGACGCTGGCGCTTGGTATCGTACTTTCCATGTTTACGGCGTGCGTGATATCCAGACTGCTTATGAACGCGGTTTATACGCTCGGCGTACAGGATGAAAAATATTACGGCAGGGCGAAGGAACGCAAAGCGATCAATTTTGTCGGCAGGAGAAAATTGTTCTTTTTGATTTCTCTGGTGCTGATCCTTGTCGGACCGGCGATGATGCTGGTTCACAAAGGAACGGACGGCTATATTTTAAATTACAGCCTTGATTTTATCGGCGGTACGTCGACCACGGTAACGTTCCAGGAAGATTATTCCATCGAAGAACTGGAGCAGCAGGTAAAACCGGTGGTTCAGAACGTGACCGGGGATCCGGGAATCCAGATGCAAAAAGTAACCGGCGGAAATCAGGTTATCATTAAGACCAGAGTGCTCAACACGGATGAACGTCAGCAGATGGCGGCGGACCTGGCAGAAAAGTTTGGCGTGGACGAATCGCTGATCTCGACAGAGAGCATTTCCTCCACGATCAGTTCTGAAATGAGAAGCAACGCCATTGTAGCGGTGATTATCGCGACGATCCTGATGCTCCTGTACATCTGGTTCCGCTTCAGCGACATCCGTTTTGCGACCAGCGCCGTTGCAGCGCTGATCCATGACGTGCTGGTTGTGCTCGCCTGCTACGCGCTGCTCTGGATCAGCGTGGGCAATACCTTTATCGCCTGCATGCTGACGATCGTAGGTTATTCGATCAACGCGACGATCGTTATTTTCGACCGTATCCGCGAACATTTAAAGACGATGAAGAAAAACGAATCGATGGAAGACATCGTAAACCTGAGCATCACGCAGACGCTGACCAGAAGTATTTATACGTCTCTGACCACCTTTATTATGGTAGCGGTGCTGTTTATCCTCGGCGTCAGCTCCATCCGCGAATTTGCGCTTCCGCTGATGGCGGGCATCGTATGCGGCGGTTATTCCTCCGTATGTATTACCGGTCCGCTGTGGTATGTGATGAAGACGAAGCTGCAGAAAAAAACGCAGGGGAAAAAGCAGCAGAAAAAGAAAAAATAGAGTACGGGCGTCGCTTCGGCAGTAGAGGAGTTGTTTATGGAAAAATGGGTTGTGGCTGCCAAACGAGCGGATTTTAAAGCGATTGCCGAAAAATTCGGCATCGATCAGGTAACCGCGCGGCTGATCCGTAACCGTGATGTGATCGGAGACGCCGCGGTGGAAGAATATTTAAACGGAAGCCTTCTCAATCTGCACAGCCCGCATTTGCTGCTCGGCTGTGACAAAGCGGTAAAGATTCTGATGGAGAAGATTGACGCGCAAAAGAAAATCCGCATTATCGGCGATTACGATATCGACGGCGTGACGGCCACCTACATTCTTTACCGCGGACTGTACCGGTGCGGCGCAAATGTGGATTACGACCTTCCGGACCGGATTCTGGACGGCTATGGGCTGAACCGCAGCCTGATCGAGCGGGCGAACGACGAGGGCGTAGATACGGTCCTCACCTGCGACAACGGTATTTCCGCCGTAGAACAGATCGCCTATGCCAGAGAACTGGGTATGACCACAATCGTAACCGACCACCACGAGCCGGGACCGATTCTTCCGGCTGCCGACGCGCTGATCAATCCGCATCAGAAAGGCTGCCCGTATCCCTATAAAGAATTGTGCGGGGCGGCAGTTGCCTATAAACTGATCGCAGCCCTTTATGAGGCTGCCGGCATACTGCAGCGGGAGAGCGAAGAACTGATTGCCTTTGCGGGTTTCGCAACTGTAGGCGATGTGATGGATCTGACGGGAGAAAACCGTATTCTGGTAAAAGAGGGACTCCTGCAGTTAAAAACGACAGATAATCCGGGCATGCGCGCCCTGATACAGATAAACGGCCTGGCGGAAAAAGAAATTACAGCGTATCATATCGGGTTTATCCTCGGCCCCTGCCTGAATGCGGGCGGAAGGCTGGACACGGCAAAGAAATCCCTGGATCTGCTCTTGACGGATTCGGAAGCGGAAGCAACGGAGCTTGCGGAAGAACTGCTCAACCTGAATAACCGGCGCAAGGATATGACGGCAAAAGGCTATGAGCAGGCGGTGGAACTGATCGAGACCAGTTCCATGATCCGCGATAAAGTGCTGGTTGTATATCTGCCCGGATGCCACGAAAGCCTTACCGGAATTATCGCGGGCCGTCTGCGGGAACGCTATTACCGTCCCGTTCTTGTGCTGACAGAAGGGCAGAACGCGGTGAAAGGTTCGGGACGCTCGATAGAAGCGTATTCGATGTTTGAAGAGCTGCAAAAATGTAAGGATTTATTCCTGAGTTTTGGCGGCCATCCGATGGCGGCGGGCTGTTCGCTGCAAAAAGAAAATGTGGAAGAGCTGCGCAGACGGTTAAATGCGCAGACGACATTGACAGAGGAGGATTTGACGCCTAAAATTGTAATTGATGTACCTATGCCGATTGACTATATTACGGAACAGCTGATTCGCGAACTGGATTATCTGGAACCTTATGGGAAAGGAAACAGCAAGCCTGTCTTTGCCGAAAAGGAACTGGACGTTTTAAGCGCGAAGGAAGCGGGGCAAAGCGGCAGGACCGTGCGGATGAAAGTGATGAACGACGCCGGCGCGATCAGGGACGCCGTTTATTTTGGGGACGCCCGCCTGTTCCGGAAATATCTGGAAGAAAAATACGGCTGCGAAGAAACCGACCGCGTATATTTAGGAAGGCGCAGCAAGGTACGGCTTTCTGTCACTTATTATCCGTCGATACACGAGTATCACGGGGAAAGAAGCATTCAGATTACGATACTGAACTACCGCTGACCTGTGCGGGCAGGATTTCTCACAGGAGGAAACCAATGGCAAAGCAAGACACTTCAAAAGAACAGGAAAAAGAAGGCAAAGAGGGAAAGCTGGAGAACAGCTTGCGGAAAATCAGAAGCAGGCTGTTGTTAAGCTATATCGTGCTGATTACGATAGCGATTGTGATCGTTTCTTTTATCACGCTTAACGATACCGAGAAGGTGATGGAAAGGAAGACGGAATCGCTGCTTTCTGCGCTCAATATGCAGATGAAGCTCAGCATCGATAACTATTTGGAAGCGCTTGAAGAAAATGCGGTCATGGCGTTTGCGCAGGCAGATAACTATGAGTACGACCCCACCCAATCGGAAGACGAATATGAGAAGATCCAGACGTTAAAGAAGATTTCCGACAATCTTCTGGGAATCAGCCTGATGGAAAACTACAACGACTTCGGCATTGTTTACCGCAACGGCGATACGGCGGGCCGCTTTTCCAGCAGAACGGGAGATCTGTATCAGGACCAGTTGTTTGCGCAGATGGAAACGCTGATCAGCGAGGACAAGCAGCGAGAAGGCTGGTGTACCGGATACAACGGGATTACAAGAGTCTTTACTTTGCCAAAAAATTGAATGAAAACGCAATTCTGATATGTTCCGTTTATGCGTCCGAACTGAGCCGTGTGTTTGAATACAGCAAGGATACGGAGCAGATTACGGTACGCATTATAGACAATGATTATAATATTATTTATTCGTCGCAGGACGGTGAAAGCGGACAAAAACTGCCGGAGAAGATGGCCCAGTCAATCGGGAAGGAAAAATCCGCTTCCGTTGTGGACGGAGAATATATGCATCATGTCAATCCCTGCGGGATCTGGCGCGTGCTGTCTTCTATTTCGGAAGAATCCATGAAGCAGGAATATGAGGGCGTGCGTATGCAGACCCTGATTCTGGGGATCGTTACCAGCATTATCTGTATCATTGCCGGAATCCTGCTGTCCCGCAGCGTTACCAATCCGCTGAATCATGTGGTGGACGGCCTGAACGAGAAAGCGGAGTTTGACCAGCTTACCGGCGTATACAACAAAATGACGTTTGAGCGGCATGCCGAGGAACGCATGGAGCAGAACACGGACGAGTATCTGGTCGCCTATCTTCTGTCCGACATAGATGATTTTAAGAAAGTAAACGATGTGTACGGGCACAGCATCGGCGACCGTGTTCTGCGCAGATACGGCAAGATCATTGCCAGCGTGTTCCACAAGGATATTCCGGGCAGAATCGGCGGGGACGAATTTGCGGCGCTTATCTTCATCCCGAAGGATGAAAACCGCAACGTCTATGTCGGGGAACGGATCGGCAAAATCCAAAGGCAGGTGCGCGAGAGCAAGGAAGGCGCGGATTTCCATGTGAGTATCGGGGTTGCGTTCCAGGATGACTCGTCCA
>CANQJX010000059.1 GCA_947624335.1 uncultured Marvinbryantia sp. | reverse complement strand
TACGTTTGTGGCGTCGGTATCTCCGCCCATGCCGGTCTCCAGCACCACGATATCGCACTTCTGTTCCAGGAAATAAAGAAACGCGATCGCTGTCTCCGCCTCAAAAACAGTCGGACGGACGCCCTCTTTTTCCAGCGCGTCCATCGCGTCTTTGACGGATTTGGTATGTCTGGCAAACGCTTCGCGGGAAATGCAGGCAGCGTTTACCTGGATCTTTTCCCGGTACGAAAACAGGGTCGGCGAAATATATCGCCCCACCCGGTAACCCGCTTCTTTTAAAATCGTGGAAAGATAGGCGAGTACAGAACCTTTCCCGTTGGTTCCCGCAATATGGATAAATTTCAGTCCGTCCTGCGGATCTTTGAGCCTGCCCAGCAGCTTTTCCATGCTCACCAGGCCAAGCTCGCTCCCCCGCTGCGCCACTTCCTCTAAATAGGCTTTTGCCTGTGCGTAATTCATTGTTCTCCCGCCTGACATCACACTGCTTTTTCTCTGTGTGAAATACAATAATTCAATTTATAATTATAGTACATACCCTGCCCGATTTCAAGCATTTGTATTTGAAAACCGCGTCTTTGCAAAGAACTCCCGGCGCTTTATTTTTCAGTGCAGACAAGGCGCTGGCTCACCGTATCGGAGTACAGTTCCAGACCGTCTGTTTTCGCCATATGGATAATGTCCGCATAGTTGGTCGTCACAAATTCCCGGATGCGGTTCGGTTTTTCCAAAACATACGATTCGCGGTAACATACGTCCCGATCCCGTTCAAATACCGCCGCATAAAAAACGCCGGATTCCACAAGATCCTGAAAAAAGTGACTCCCGTAAGACAATTCCGGCATCAGGCTGCCGTGCGCGACTTCGCAGATCGCGCTCATATGGCAAAGTTCCGTAAAGTGAACCGGCACGCCTAAGGAGGTCGTGGATGTTCCCCAGCGCCCCGGCCCTGCCAGCAGCGCGTGCTTTCCTTTCAGGATCTGGTTCAGCTTGCCGATCACACGCGCCACGCCGTAACGGTCCTGTTCCGCCAGAGCCAGGTATTCTTTCGCTTTTACCAGGACGACATAGTCGATCGGAATATGGACATTGCCGCCCATAAAATTGCCGTGGGTAGAAAGAAAACACTTCTGTTCGTCTTTTACCGCCGGAAGCTCCACCGTTTTCCCAAGCCCCCTGGTCTGCAGCGGACGGCACTGTAAAAGATTGATCTTATAATTGCCTTCCTGGTCAAAATTAGCGGCAAATTCAATATCCACCGGATAATCATAAACCTCGGACAGACGTTTTAGGATCCTGCGCATCTGTTCCGGAAAATCCGTGTGCTTTAACAGCCGGTTAAAATTCATAATGTAGATAGGCGGCGTTTTCCTTCCCATTTCCCGCAGCCAGCGCATGGTGTCAAAATCCGGCGACGAGAACAAATTTTTATCCGCCTTAATGTCCATGCGCATAATCGCGTCCACATCTTTGTGCGTCCATTCGTTGCTTCCGGTATCCAGAAGATCCACATAATGCTGGGAAAATTTCTTTTCATCCCCGTAAGAAATCAGGGGCGGCCGCGCAGGGTCGTCCAGGCAGACAATGCGCGGATAGTCCCCCTCGATGCGGTCGACCGCGCGCGTTCCCAGCCCAAACACCAGGCGGATCATTCCCGCGTCCATGTCAATCGAAGGATCCCAGACATAAAGATTGGATGAATTGCCCACTCCCGCGATATGCGGGAAGAAATACCTGCCGTAATAATCTCCGGAAACGCGCTGGATCAGGAGCGCCATCTGTTCGTCCTTGTCCCACAGGCCCCGGTTCATGCGGTAATCCAGCGCGTCGTCGTTCATCGTGCTTGCGTAAACCTGCTTGACCGCATTTTCAAACGCCTCATACCGTTCTTCCAGCGTACCCTGGTTGACGCAGAAGACGCTGTCGTATTTTCCGGCGAACGCGTTGCCAAAGTTGTCTTCCTGCAGGGAACTGGAGCGCACGATAATCGGCGACTGGCCGAAGTGCTCCAGCATGGCCTTAAATTTTTCCTTCAGATTATCCGGAAAAGTACCGGTTAAAAGTTTTTCTTTCAGCGGACCGGCATACTCATAGTACCCTTCCTTCGACTTTTGCAGCGTGCGCAGTTTCCAGCAGTCGTTATGCACAATGTAGGTATAAAAAACGTCCGCGCCCATATAAAACGAGTCGTGTACCTCAAGGATGCGGGAAAAATTATATTCCGGGTCGCTTTCCAGGATCTTGCGCGCCAGAAACATTCCCACGGCTTTTCCTCCGATGCGCCCCGTTCCCAGTTCCCGCGATTTGATATCCAGCAGATCACGCAGGGTCAGATATTGGCGGCACAGCCTGCCGATGGAATCATCGTCTCCGATGATCAGCCGTATCAGCAGCTCCTTCGCCTCTTTTTGCTCCTTTGCCGAACCGGAAAGCTTCATGGAAGCCTCCTGAAATACTACGTCCCAGTAGTCGGTGCGGTTACGGTCCAGGCTGAAATGGGAAAATAACGCCGCCGCTTCCGAACTGGATGTAATCGTCTTCGCCCGCTCCGCAAAGATCAGATGCGGCAGGAACATCGTATCAGACGTGCGCTGCCAGACTTTCAGGGGATGCAGATAATAATTTCCGCCCACATT
Source organism: uncultured Marvinbryantia sp. (assembly GCA_947624335.1). Taxonomy (GTDB): domain Bacteria; phylum Bacillota; class Clostridia; order Lachnospirales; family Lachnospiraceae; genus Marvinbryantia. Next base: position 6,365 of record CANQJX010000059.1, on the reverse strand, counting down.
ATAAAGATTCAGCAGCAACTGCGTTGTTTCCCGGATGCGCGAAATGGTATGTTCCGTGTGGGAATCGCGGATCAGCGCAAAATATGCAATGGTATTCAGTTCATACAGATACGGGCAGGTGACGCGGAAAAAGTTTCCGATCATCAGATCCGAATACCAGTACTTTACTAAATCGGTCAGGCAGTCAAAAATGTAAAACGCATCGCGCCCATGCTCCGTAATAATATGGTTCACCTTCATGGCAAAATGCTCAAACCCCAGTTCCGCGTGAATTTTATGCACGGTTACGCCTTCCGTATCCTCGATAACCGGCTCGTGCGCGCCAAAACGCATATAGTAAATCTGCCGGCCGTCTTTTTTTGCCTGTTTCAGATAAGGCTCCGCCACGCGGCGGTAATCGGAAACGGCGTCTACCTGCCACACCACATTGTCGCCCATGCGCAGCATGTCGATCACGTCGTCCATTCCCTGATCTCCGGTGCTTACCCGGTCCGTATCCGTATAAATCCGCATATTTTACCCTCCTTTTACAATGCGCTCACCGCCTGAGCGGTATTCCGTTTATGCAAACAGGGACCTTACGGATCCTCTCTGATCCGTCCGGTCCCTGTTGTTTTCTGTTGCTTTTTCTTCTTTGTTTCGGTTTATCTGCAGAGTTCTGCAACCACCTGATTGATCACTTTGCCGTCCGCTTTGCCTTTCAGCTCCGCCATCACCGTCTTCATGATCGCGCCTTTGTTTCCGGTTGCCAGCACGTCGGCAAACTTTTCCTGCAGGATCGCCCTGATTTCATCCGCCGTAAGAAGTTTTGGCGCATAGGATGCGATCACATCGTAGCGGAACTGATATTCCGCCTTTAATTGCGCTCTTTCATCCGGGCAGGTATCAATCTGCTCTTTCGCCGTCTTCATCTCTTTTAAGATCACTTTGTCCACCATCTCGGCGGGGATGTCTTCCCTGCATCCCGCGTCGATTCCTGCCTTCTTTACGGCCGATACCAGTGCGGAAATCGCATCTTTTCTCGGTTTGTCTTTCGCCTTCATCGCTGCGATCATATCTTTCTGCAATACTGCCAGTTCCATGCTGCACCTCCTGATTTTTGGGGAATCGTTTTTTGTTTGCTGCCTACGCCGCCTTGCGCGCCGCGCCCCGGACAAGTTCTGTCAGCGGGCTGAAATAAAGCGCGTTTACCAGCACGCAGTATACCGGCGTCAAAACCGCCCACTGTATGAGCCTGCTCGGAAGAATCGCCCGCAGATCGTAACCGTTCATCAGAACCAGTCCCAGCGTCGTTAAAAATACGGTGCCTATCACGGACGTAAGCAAAAGGGCAAGGCTCATAACAACCATTTTTCTCGTCCTGCTGCCTGTCATCAGCGGACTCATCCATACCGGAATCACGCCCCATACGATCACAGACAGCGTGATCAGCGGATTGACTGCGTAGCCTCTCATAAAGCATCCGAGCACGTCCGCCACCAGTCCGGTCAGCGCGCCCGCAACGGGGCCGAACCACATGCCGGCAAGCACCACGGGCAGATTTCCGATCGTCACGCGCGCAAAGCCCAGATCAATGGACACGATACGCACCAGCACGATCTGCATTGCCACCAGCAGGGCAAGAAATACCAGTGTACGGGTTTGAAATGTCGATTTGTTGTTTTTTTCCATATAAAAAACACCTCCGTAATGTGACATAAGCGGACTACCGATTTCATCCGCCCTGTAAGCGCAGCGCGCCGCCGACAAACAGCCGCTGTCTTTCGAGTAGATAAATAATATTCCCTCCACACTATGAGATGTCCTCATATATGTAGCAACGGGTGCGGAAAATATATCGTAAGCCTCTGATCGGACTTTTCGTTTCAGGGCGACTCCCCAGCCGCTGAACACTTTACGCATAAATTCCTACTTCGCTATTATTTATTTATCGCTATTATAGCACAGCCGTTCAGAAATGCAACAGATATTTTCCGGCGGCGTATGATTTTGGAACCGGCTGCGCATACTTCTCCTATGAGAAACTTTGTAAAATGCGGCGTATTCGGCTGGTGCCTGGAAATTATCTGGACCGCCCTGGATTCCCTCCGCCGCAGGGAATATAAACTGATCGGCCGATCCAGCGTCTGGATGTTTCCCATATATGGGATGGCGTCTCTGATCGGTCCGCTGTCTGTGCTCTTCCGCCCCTTAAACATGATTTGGAGAGGCGTCATTTACATGAGCGGCATCTTCAGCATGGAATACCTGACGGGGTCGATCTTAAAAAAACGCGGGGTCTGTCCGTGGGATTACAGCGGCGCCAAATTGAATTACCGGGGTCTGATACGGCTTGATTATGCGCCTTTGTGGTTCCTCACCGGACTGTTTTACGAAAAGATTCTGGGGCGCTGAATGCGCCGCAAAAAATTTATTTTCCGCTTTCCAATCCGCACGGAATAGTGTATAATAAATTCGGCGTCAGAACGCGCCTGTTCCGATGCAATCATCTGGAAGGAGAAAAGAGCATGAGACATTTGATGAGTCCTTTGGATCTCTCTGTCGAGGAGCTGGATGAAATTCTCGATCTGGCAAACGACATTGAGGCCCACCCCCAAAACTATGCGCACAAATGCGACGGCCTGAAATTAGCGACTTTATTTTACGAACCAAGTACAAGAACGCGGCTCAGTTTTGAATCTGCAATGATGAATCTGGGCGGTAATGTACTTGGTTTTTCTTCTGCCGCAAGTTCCTCCGCCGCGAAAGGGGAAAGCGTATCGGATACGATCCGCATGATTTCCTGCTATGCCGATATCTGCGCGATTCGCCATCCCAAGGAAGGAGCGCCGCTGGTTGCTTCCACAAAGTCTTCCATTCCGGTAATCAACGCCGGAGACGGCGGACATCAGCATCCCACCCAGACGCTGACCGACCTTCTTACGATCCGCTCCCTGAAAGGACGGCTGGACAACTTAACGGTCGGCCTTTGCGGCGATCTGAAATTCGGACGTACCGTCCACTCTTTAATTCACGCCATGATCCGCTATCCAAATGTAAAATTTGTTCTGATCTCTCCGGAGGAGCTGCGGGTTCCCAGCTATATCCGCGAGGACGTTCTGAAAAAGAACCGGATCGATTATAAAGAAGTCGTGCGCCTGGAGGACGCGCTGCCCGAACTGGATCTGCTGTATATGACGCGCGTGCAGAGGGAGCGCTTTTTTAACGAGGAAGACTATGTCCGCATGAAGGATTTTTATATCCTCGACAAAAAGAAAATGGCGCTCGCCGGCCCGGATATGCTGGTCCTGCACCCGCTTCCCCGCGTAAACGAAATTTCCGTGGAAGTGGACGATGATCCGCGCGCCGTATACTTTAAACAAGTGCAATACGGCGTTTATGTGCGTATGGCGCTGATTCTCACACTGCTGAAATGGAGGGATAAAACATGTTAAATGTAGGAGCACTGCACGAGGGCTATGTACTGGATCATATTGAAGCGGGAAAAAGCATGATGATTTATCACTACCTCAATCTGGACAAGCTGGACTGCACGGTCGCGATTATCAAAAACGCGGTCAGCAATAAAATGGGCAGAAAAGATATTATCAAAGTGGAATGCCCCATTGATACGTTAAGTCTGGATATTCTGGGATTTATCGACCACAACATCACGGTCAATATCATCAAGGACGGCGTGATCGTAGAGAAGAAAGAACTGACTCTGCCAAAGCAGATCACCAATGTGATTAAATGCAGGAATCCCCGCTGCATCACCTCGATTGAGCAGGAACTCGATCATATTTTCATCCTTACCGATGAGCAGAACGAAGTGTACCGCTGCAAGTACTGCGAAGAAAAATACCATGGAAAATGAGCAGAGCGATAAGCCGGGTTCTGTCGTGAACGGCCATCTATCCAGACCCGGCGTCGCCGCCGGGTTCAAGCGACCTACCTCAAAGCTGACGGGCCGCCATATGCTTTGCTTTGGTCTTGCTTCGGATGGGGTTTACATGTGCCCCGCCTGTTGCCAGGCGGGCGGTAGTCTCTTACACTGCCCTTCCACCCTTACCTTCCTTCCGGAAGGCGGTTCATTTCTGTTGCACTATCCTTGGAGTCGCCTCCACCGGACGTTATCCGGCATCCTGCCCTGTGAAGCCCGGACTTTCCTCGTCTGACACCTTTCGGACAGTCAGACGCGGCCGTTTACTCTACTCATTTTCTGATGGGACATATCTATACGTCAAAGCAGCTTCCGCCCACAAATTCCCGCAAAATAGAATTCATGGGGATGCTTTCGCTTGGAATGCTCACAAAGTAATCCAAAAATTTTAAAAGCCGTTTCGCCTCGCTGTATTCCGGCGCGGATCTTGGAATTTCAAACAAAAGCGGTTCCGCATAAATCTTCAGCACAGCCAATTCATAGATCAGCGCCGAATTAAACATCACATCCGCCTCTTCCTGGTTGGGGAAAATGTAAGATTCTTCGCCCTTGCGCACAGACGGCCACATTGCGATCGTTTCGCTCGCGCTCGTCCCGCGCGTACGCGCGTCGCGGATAATGCGGCGCAGCAGCCGCCCGTCCGTCGTCGGAATACGGTTGTGTTCATCGATATTCAACTGCGTGAGCGCGCTGATATAAATTTTAAATTTCTTCTCTCTGGGCAGGCTGTAAGACAGTTTATCGTTCAGCCCGTGGATGCCCTCGATCACCAGCACGTCGTTCGCCTGCAGTTTTAGCACATTGCCTTTGTATTCACGCTGTCCGGTCTTGAAGTTAAATGTGGGAAGGCTGACTTCTTTTCCCGCAAGCAAATCGCTCATATTCCGGTTAAACAGCTCGACATCCAGCGCTTCCAGACATTCAAAGTCAAAATTCCCCTGCTCGTCGCGGGGCGCTTCCCGTCTGTCCAGATAATAATTGTCAATGGGAATCGGATGCGGCGTCATGCCGCAAGCCGCAAGCTGTATGGAAAGCCTGTGCGAAAACGTTGTCTTGCCCGAAGAAGACGGCCCGGCGATCATCACCAGCTTCTTGTTCGGATCCGCAGCGATCATGGTTGCAATCTGGGCAATCTTTTTCTCCTGCAGCGCTTCCTGAATCAGAATCAGATTGTGTACCTTGCCGGATACGATATGCTCGTTCAGGTCTCCAACCGTCGTAATATTCAGCATTTCGCCCCATTCCATTGATTCTTTCTGGATATGGAAAATCTTGGCTTCCGGCTCAAACGCGGGAACGACGTCTGGTTTTTCGATCTTCGGAAGCTGAAGCACGAATCCTTCATCATAGGCAAACAGGTCAAAATGCTTCAGATAGCCGGTGCCCGGAACCATATAGCCGTAGAAATATTCATAATATCCGTCGAGGCTGTACACATTTACTTTTGACGCCATGCGGTAATGGAACAGTTTTTCCTTATCCTCCATTCCCGCCCGTCCGAACAGTTCAATCGCATCGTCGGTGCTGACCGGTTCTTTCCCGATTACAATATTGCGTTTGACCAATTCCTTCATTGCTGTTTTTAATTTCTTTAAAAACGCCGCCTTGATTTTCTTTACCCCGTTAATGGTTATGTACAGGCCTTCGCTGACGGAAAAATGAACGCAGACCTTCTCCGGTTTTTCCGTTTCTCCCACAAGCTGAACTGCCTTGAGCATCAAAAGCAGCATGCTTCTGCGGTAAGCAGAAAATCCCGCCGGATCCGCTACCGTCAAAAACGTGATCTGATCTTCGTTTCCCATCCGCTTGTTCAGTTCTCTTAATTTCCCGTTTACCGTCGCCAGCACAATATCATAAGCATATTCTTTCTGATATTCTTTCGCCGCCGCCAGATATGAGGCGCCCTGCGGATACGTTCTGGATACTCCGTTGATGCTTACCGTAATCTGATCTTTCATAATCCGCCTCCTATATCACCGCAAACGGACTGCAAGGTTCCGCTTTGGCAATCTTCAGATCTTTGTTTATCTGCCGCAATACCGTTTCCATCTGGTCGATAAAAATATGCTCCAGGCCATAGTGTCCGGCGTCAATGACCGCCAGCCCCTCGTCTACGGCGTCCAGTCCTTCGTGATGTCCGATGTCGCCCGTAATCAGCACCTGCGCCTTTGCCCGGATAGCCGGGGCGATCATGCTTTTCCCGGAGCCGGGCGAAATTGCCACCCGCTGGATCACCTGCTCCAGATCGCCAAAGATTTTGACATGTTCCAGTTTAAATACCGCTTTTACCAGTTCTCCGCATTCGCGCAAAGTGACCGGGCGCACCAGGGAGCCGACTCTTCCAAGCCCAAACGTTTCCCCAATGACCGGGTCCTCCTTTGTCACTTCCAGGATCTCCGGCTTTTGCAGCTTCATCATATTACCGGCAAGCTGCGCCATTTCC
>CANQJX010000058.1 GCA_947624335.1 uncultured Marvinbryantia sp. | reverse complement strand
AGAATATGCTCCGTTCCGATCTCTTTCTGGCGGAAAAACCGCGCTTCCTCTTCCGTCTGCTCCAGAATCGCCTGCGCGCGCGGCGAATATATCGCTCCGCCCGCATAAGATACGCTGCCCTCCGGAACAATCAGTTCTTTAATCAGATCTTTTATTTTTTCCTCGCTCACCTGATACTCCGCGAGAATCGCAGCCGCCATACCGCTTTGTTCCTTTAAAAGTCCAAGGAGGAGATGTTCGGAACCGATATAGCTCTGCCCGCACTGCTTTGCCGCGCTTGTGGCGTAGCGCAGCGCCTGTAATGCCTGAACCGTATATTGCATCTTTTTACACCCTTCCGTTTTTCATGTCGTCTAATATTTCGTCAATCATAGTATGCACTTCTTCGCCGCTAATATTTTTGCAGCATGCTTTTGCCAGCAAAACGCGCAGGGCGCCGCGCATTTCTTCCATCGCGCGGATCTTATCAATATCCAGCGCCACAACCGCTCCCCTTCTCCGGTCGAGCTGCAGGAATCCTTCCTGGCGCAGCACAGAATACGCTTTATTGACCGTGTGCATATTGATTCCGATATCGTCCGCCATCTGGCGCACCGAAGGGAGCGCGTCCCCTTCATGGAGCGCGGAAGTGGCGATTCCCAGAATAATCTGGTTCCGCAGTTGTATATAAAGTGCCTCGTCGCTTTGAAAATCAATTTCAATTATCATCTGTGCTCACATCCTATCCGATCTGCTTGACCACCGCATATTGTTATATTAATTATAGCACAGATACGCAAAGATACAAGAGAAAAAACCAGAACGCGCCCGAAAAAATCGGGCGCTGTTCTTCCAGAATCCAAACTGTTTTATCGCATTGTTTTACAGATCGATCATTTCAACATTTACATCCGGTTCCTCTGTCTGGCCCTGTACCAGTACCGGTTCCTGCTGCGCCGGGGCCGGTGCGGGAGCCGAAGTCGGCTGCGTCAGAACAGCCTCCTGCTGCGGAGCGTTTACCTGACCCGGAACCGGCTGCGCATGCAGCACCTGGGAGGCGTTGCCGAACGCCGCCTGCACATTACGGCTGGCTTCTTCCACCGGCCGCATATTCGGCTGCATATTCTGTGTCGGCGCCTGCGGGTTATTGTAATAATAACCGTTCTGCATACTCTGCTCTTTGCGCGCGAACTCATTATTCATATCCGCCTGGCTTCTCGCCTCTTTCAGATCGTCTTTCAGATCCTTGTTGCGCAGGCTCTGATTAATCATAAAGAACAGGAGAAGTACCGCAAATCCTACCAGTCCGTACAGCACGCGCATCAAAATATTGATGCGGTTCGTCAGATCCCTGTTTTGCGCGGAAAGCTTGTCCGCCTGCTGCTGCGCAGCCGTAAGTTCCGACTCTCTGCGCTGCTTTTCTTCGCTCTCGCTCTGTTTCTGCATTTCCTGCTGCAGACGTTCTTCTTCGCTTATTTCCGTCTCCGGAGCGGTCGTTTCCGGCTCGCCCTCGGAAGTAACGTGCAGAACATAGCTTACCTGCGCTCCGTTTGCCGCCTCTACCGTGATATACACCGTCGCCGTCCCATTCGCGTCCAGTTCGGTTCCGCTGATATCAATAATACTTGCGTCTTCCGCCGACGTCACCGGGTCCAGTTCCAGCGTCTTGGTTCCGGCCGGAACCGTAACGTCGTATTCCAGCGTGGAGTAATAAAATTCCGGCGAAACGCTGGACGCGTTCTGCAGCCCCAGGCTGTACAGGGAGTTATCCCCCGAATCAGCCGACGCCGTTACGCACAGCATCCACAGCATTGCCAACACCAGCATCCCGACTGCGTTTACTTTTCTTTTTACTGTTCTCATCGCATACTACCTCTCTTTTGCATTATTTTTCCTTTGCCTCGTCAATTGCTTTGCCAATATCGTGCCGATAATATTTATGATCGAAATGAATCCAGTCCACCGCCTTATATGCGTTTGCGCGCGCCGTTTTTAAATCTTTTCCCAGAGCTGTCACGCCAAGCACACGGCCCCCGTTGGTGACAATTCCGTCCGCCGTCTTTTTGGAACCGGCGTGAAACACATAATAGCCGTCCTTATTTTCAAAGTTCTCCAAACCGTGGATCACAAACCCTTTTTCGTATTTTACCGGATAGCCTTCCGAAGCCAGCACGACGCAGACCGCCGCGTTATCCTCAAATTCCAGCTCCGTCTGTTCCAAAGTGCCGTCCACGCACGCCTCAAATACATCCACAATGTCCGTTTTCATGCGCGGCAGCACCACCTGCGCTTCCGGATCGCCAAAGCGCGCGTTATATTCCAGCACTTTGGGGCCGTCCGCCGTTAACATCAGGCCGAAGAAAATGATTCCCTGAAACGCTCTGCCTTCCGCAGCCATTGCGTCTACCGTCGGCTGATAAATATGTTCCCGGCAGAAATCATCCACCTCTTTGGTATAGAAGGGGCTGGGAGAAAAGGTTCCCATGCCGCCCGTGTTCAGTCCGGTGTCCCCGTCCCCCGCGCGCTTATGGTCCTGCGCCGACGTCATGGTTTTGATCGTCCTGCCGTCTACGAACGAGAGTACCGACACTTCGCGTCCGGTCATAAACTCTTCGATTACCATACGGTTTCCCGACGCGCCAAATTTTTTATCCAGCATGATCGACTTTACGCCGTCTTTTGCTTCTTGCAATGTATTGCAGATTAAAACGCCCTTGCCGAGCGCAAGCCCGTCCGCCTTTAACACAATCGGAAACTTTGCGTTTTCCAGATAAGCAAGCGCCTTTTCGGGATCGTCAAAGTTTTCGTACGCGGCAGTCGGGATGTGATACTTTTTCATCAGATCCTTGGCGAATGCTTTGGATCCTTCCAGAATCGCCGCATTTTTGCGCGGCCCGAACACGCGAAGCCCTTCTTTTTCAAACACGTCCACGATGCCGCCTACCAGCGGGTCATCCATGCCGACCACTGTAAGATCCACCGCATGTTCCTTTGCAAACGCCGCCAGCTTCTCAAATTCCATGGCGCCGATATCGACGCATTCGGCGTACTGCGCGATGCCTGCGTTTCCGGGCGCGCAGTAAATCTTATCCACTTTCGCGCTCTGGGAAACTTTCCACGCAATCGCGTGTTCCCTGCCGCCGCTTCCTATAATCAGTACCTTCATGCTTCTCCTCCGTCTATGATCGTTTTCCCGTCTTTGATCCGTACCCGGCCGTTGGCAATCAGATTGATCGCTTCCGGCAGGATGTTCCATTCCGCTTCCTCCATTACGCGCCGCTGCAGCGTCTGCGGCGTGTCGTCCTGCTTTACCTCGACCGCCTTTTGCAAAATGATCGGCCCGGTATCCGTCCCTTCGTCCGCAAAATGCACCGTCGCTCCCGTAAGTTTTACGCCGCGCTCCAGCACTTTCTCATGCACATGCAGCCCATAATAGCCTTTGCCGCAAAAAGAAGGAATCAGCGCAGGGTGGATGTTGATGATCTTTCCCGCGTACGCCTGTATCAGTTCCTGCGGAAGCACCACCATACATCCCGCAAGTACGATCAGATCCGGTTCGCAGGAACGGATCGTCTGCAGCAAAGCCGCGTTAAACTCGCTCCGCTGCGCGTAAGATTTCGGAGAAACGCATATATGGGGGATTCCCGCCTGCTTTGCGCGCTCCAGCGCATACGCGCCCGGATTGTTGCTGATCACCGCCGCGATCTGCGCGTTGGTAATTCTTCCCTGCGCAATCGCATCTATGATCGCCTGCAGATTTGTTCCGCCGCCTGATACCAGAATCGCCAGTCTTAGCATAATTCCACGCTCTTTTCTCCGCTTGCCGTCTCGCCGATGACATAGGCCGTCTCGCCCGCTTTTTCCAGCGCTTCCTTTGTCTTCTGCGCGTCTTTCGGGTCTACCGCCAGCACCATGCCGATTCCCATATTGTAAGTATTATACATCATCTGTTCCGCAATTTCTCCTTTTTGGGCAAGTATGCGGAAAATTGCCGGAACCTCGTAACTGTCTTTTTTTACTACCGCTTTTATGCCGTCCGGAAGCATGCGCGGAATGTTCTCATAAAATCCGCCGCCTGTGATATGGCTGCAGCCTTTGATGCAAACGCCCGCTTCTTTCACGCCGCGCAGCGCCTTCACATAAATCTTTGTCGGAGTCAGGAGCGCTTCGCCCAGCGTTTTTCCAAGCTCCTCATAATAAACCGACAGCGTTTCTTTATCCATCGAAAATACTTTCCGGATCAGAGAAAACCCATTGCTATGTACGCCGGAACTTGCAATGCCGATCAGCGTATCGCCCGGCCTGATATCCGCTCCGGTGATCAGGTCCTTCTGATCCGCCACGCCGACCGCAAAGCCGGCAAGGTCATACTCGTCCTGCGGCATCAGTCCCGGATGCTCCGCCGTCTCTCCGCCGATCAGCGCCGCTCCCGCCTGCGCGCAGCCTTCCGCCACGCCGCTTACAATCTGGGCGATCTTTTCCGGGTAATTTTTCCCGCATGCAATATAGTCCAGGAAAAACAGCGGTTCCGCGCCCGCGCACGCCACGTCGTTCACGCACATTGCCACGCAGTCAATTCCAATCGTATCATGCTTATCCATAAGAAACGCCAGCTTTAGTTTTGTCCCTACGCCGTCGGTGCCCGATAAAAGCGTCGGATGCTCCATTTTTTTAATCGCGTCCGCCGAAAACGCTCCCGAAAATCCGCCGATCCCCGTAAGCACCTCCGGCCGCATCGTCTTTTTGATGTGTTTTTTCATCAGTTCTACGGAACGATACCCCGCCACAATGTCCACGCCCGCGTTCTTATAATCCATAATCTTCTCCTTCCGCGTATTAATACGCCTGATATCCTACTTCTTTCAGGCGCGCGTCTTTCGCTTCCACCTGTTCTTTCAGTTCTGCGGAATACGCTTTCAGACGCTCCAGCAGTTCCGCGTCCGAAGTCGCCAGAATCTTTGCCGCCAGCAGCCCCGCGTTGGCGCCGCCGTTGATCGCCACCGTCGCTACCGGAATGCCCGACGGCATCTGTACGATCGAATACAGGGAATCTCTGCCTCCCAAAGAGGAAGTATGCATCGGAATCCCAATGACCGGCAGCGGAAAGATTGCCGCGCACATGCCCGGCAGATGCGCCGCCATGCCCGCACCCGCAATGATTACTTTCCAGCCCTTTGACTCGGCTGATTTTGCATATTCAAAAAACGTATCGGGTTCCCGATGCGCGGATATAATCGACATCTCGTATTCTACGCCCAGCTTGTCCAGAATCTGCGCCGCTTTTGCCATAACCGGCATATCGGAATCGCTTCCCATTACTATTCCTACTTTTGCCATCTTTTTTCTCCTTCTGACCGTGCCGCGCCTGCCGGCGCTTATGGAGTTATTTTACTCATTCTTGGCGTTCTTGTCAACTATCTAAGGTCTAACGGCACATTCAGTTCTTCGCATCCCGGCAGGACAAATCTGCCGTCGCGGATCACCGCCGTACGCTCGCCTTCTGCGGTTTCCACTTCGATGTACGCCAGTTCGCAATAAGGGATCGTAATGTCTGTGTGGCATCCAAAATACGCCTGTTCCGCATCCGTCCTGCGCAAAATGGAGCGTTCATTGTCCCGCGCAATCATTTCCCTGCCGTCCGGATTATAAACCGCGATATCTTCCGCAAAGCTATAGCAGGTATCGCCCACCGCAAAATGCGGTCCCATTTTCTCCGCAATCAGGATCGGCAATTTGTCCGCAATATTATATTTTTCCGCCATCGCATAAGCGGCCGTATTGGTGCCGATGGCAAATTCCCCCATCGGCAGCGTATCGTGATGATACAGCACGTTTTCGCGGATATAGGCGCGGTTCTCTTCCTCGTTTTCAAAGTTTGTACAGGAATAATCCGTTACCATACCGTCCCGGAACTCCATGCACAGATCTGAATAGCAAAGCCCGTTGAGGTATACTTTTTTCACATGCAGCCGCCCGTTTGTGCCCGCAAGGCGGGGCGAGGTAAAGACTTCTCCCGCCGGAATGTTTACATCCGCCACGCAGTTTTCAAACAGGGTTTCCCGCAGCGGATCGCGCAGTTCTGCAAACCGTACCGTCAGATCGGTCGTATTTTCCCCGCAGCCTTTAATATGCACGCATACGCCCCCGTCAAGCGTATCGATGATCGTCTGCTGGATCCGCCTGTACAGCTCGTAATCCAGGGTATTGATTTTTACTGTCTCGCGGAAAATTTCTTCAAACCGTTCCCCGATCTGCGGAACCGGGAACGCAATGATCGTAAAGCTGCGTTCTTCTCCCTTAATATAGCGGTTGGTAATCTGCATCGTTTCGTTTGCAAGTTCTACCGCCAGCTTCTGCTGCCGCTGTGAAAGGCGGTAAGCCGCCTCCTTATTTTCGGGGACAAACGGGGTCTCTCCGAACGTTTCCATACATGCCGGCCCCGCATGTACATAAGCAAGCTCCTTATACGTTTCATACGCCGTGCGGATCACGCCGAGCTTGCGTTCCACAAACGCTTTGTCCAGATAAACCGCGCTGTCGTCTTTATGGTCGTAATCAAACTGCGGGTTCGGAACCGCGCCCTGATAACCGATCCGCTCGATCCGGCGGCGGTTTACGCTGTGGGAAGCCGCGCGGTAAAGAATGGTTTCCAGACCCATCGCCGCAAAATTTTCCATTGCCTTGCGGATAATCCGCTCAAATCCCAGCGGGTAGCGGATATTCACCGTCCGCTTTTTGGAAAGATCCTTTCTTCCAAGCACAAAACCGATCCGGTATCCTTCCGTGTACGCAAAAGCAATCTTTGCGATTTCTTCCTCCGGCAGCGTATTTAAAAACCGCGCCATATGAAGTTCGTTTTCCGATACATACTCCCCAAAGCGATAAAGATAACGCAGGTCGTTTAAATCCGCCTCCGCGATCACCCTGCGCGCAAAGTCCATGCCGGGATCTACCGACTCGCGGATGCGCCGCTCTACAAAAAGATCCGTATAGTCGCTCGCATACCAGTAAAGAATCTGCCGGATCTCTCGGCGCGCGGGAAGCTCCTCCTGTTCAAAGCAGTTATAAATTTCGATAAAAAGCTCGCACAGTGCGGCGATATCCTCCCAGTTCTGTTCAAACGCGGCCGGGATGGCGCTGCGCAGTTCTGCGTACAGAAACGAGAGAAGCCCTCCGTACGTCTGTGTGAGTTTCTCCGCCGCATACGCCGGGTTCCCATAGCTGCCTGCATAGCGCTCCGGCAGGATGTCCTCATACAGCGCGTCATTCAGGCTGCGCCATTGCTCCAGCGAATAGCCGTCCGTTCTCCCGGAAGCGATATCCCGCGCCGTATCCAGTACCAGCAGAAGGAACCGCACCGTCCTTTCAAAATAATCACAATACGGCGCCCGCACACTTTTTTCCGTTTCCGCTTCCCGTATGCGCTGCGCCGCCAGTTCCAGTCTTTCCCGCAACAATTGCTCCATATTTTTCTCCTTTTATACGCCGATCAGATATAGGCCCAGCCATGCAACAAACACAACGCCGCTTAAAACGGAGCCGATTTTCGGATACTTATACTTAATATTCTTTTCTGAAAAACCGGAAATCCCCAAAATAAAGCCCGTCAGGCTGAACATCAGTCCGCAGACGCCGAACGCGCCGGCGTAAAGCCCTGCGTCTCCCCGCATATAGTATGACGCATATATCATTGCCAGCAGGAAAAGCAGGGATATGCTTCCCATGATCGTTGCAATAATGCCGTTCCCGGAATGTTTTTTCTCCTCAAAAGAGTACATCATTCTCTTAGCCATAGCGTTTTCTCCTCATATGATTGCAGACCGTAAAGATCAAAAATCCCAGCAATCCTCCAAACGTGTTCAGAATCAGGTCGTCCACGTCAAAGCTTCCCACCTTTAAAATCAACTGCGCGCATTCCACCAGCAGACTGAACTCAAAACACAGCAGGATAATCACAAAAAAATTCCTTGCCCTGCTGTTTAATACAGGCAGAATCGCGCCGAACGGAAGAAAGCCCAGCACGTTCCCGGCAAGATTCGTAAATACCGCCGCAAATCCCAGTTCCTCCCGCCATTTCCAGAAACGCCCGATTTCCCGGAACGGCTGAAGATTATAGCTGTATGCCCGTTCCGTATAATCTCTTCCGAACGTCTCCGAAAAAAACAAAAAGTAAGTCAGCAAAACCAGATACAGAAGAAACAGCAGGATGCTTACCGTCTGTATTTTTTTCTTTGTCTTAATTTTCACCGGCAATACCTTCCGTCTAAAGCATAATATTTTTCCGCGAACACAAAAGTCTTGCCCCGTTTACAATTGCGATCACGCCGGCGGCGATTCCCACAACAATCACCAGCACGCCGATGACAATGTCTCCTGCCCCCGTAATTCCGATCGTCCGGTAAATTTTTTCATTCTCTCCCATATCACTGTCTCCTTTTTTGCTAATGTACGCCGTACTGCTGATAGTAGGCGTCAATCGCCGCTTTGATCTTATTATCAATCACGATTGTTCCTTGATATTCCCGATTATACAGATGCTCCACTACTTCCGCCATTGTCACAATCGCGGTCGTGGCAAGCCCGTAATTCTCCTCAATTTCCGTCAGCGCGCTTTTGCTTCCCTGCCCGCGTTCCATACGGTCCACGGAAACAACCAGTCCGACGGGAGATACCCTGCCCTGCGCGCGGATGATCGGCAGCGTTTCCTGAATGGAGGTGCCCGCCGTCGTCACATCTTCAATGATAACCACGCGGTCGCCGTCCGCAATGGGGCCGCCAAGTAAAATGCCCTTATCCCCGTGATCTTTTACTTCCTTTCGATTGGAGCAATAGCGGATATCTTTTCCGTAAAGTTCACTAATGGCCATCGTAGCCGCCACCGTCAGGGGGATTCCCTTGTACGCCGGTCCGAACAGCACGTCAAAATCGAGGCCGAACTTCTCCTGAATCGCCCGCGCATAATATTCGCCCAGCTTCTTTAACTGCGCGCCCGTGCGGTAAAACCCGGTATTAATAAAAAACGGGGTTTTTCTTCCGCTCTTTGTCACAAAGTCGCCAAACTTTAATACCTGACAGTCCACCATAAATTCGATAAATTCTTTTTTGTAG
>CANQJX010000057.1 GCA_947624335.1 uncultured Marvinbryantia sp. | reverse complement strand
CGCCAACGGTCTTTGTTTTGAAACGCCGGACGGACCATTTTCTGTGCCTGTCCGCGCATGCACCATGGAAGAATATACCGAAGTCCCCGATGTGGTCTTTGTCTGCGTAAAAGGATATTCTCTCGACGACGCGATTGCGTTTATCGGCCGGGCGGCCAGTCCGCGCACGGTCGTAATCCCCATCCTGAATATCTACGGAACCGGGGGCGCGATACAGGCGGCCCTCCCGGATATTCCCGTAATGGACGGATGTATTTACATCGCGGCGGAAATAAAAAAGCCCGGCACCATTTTGATGTCGGGAAAAATCTTCCGCGTTGTCTGCGGCCTGCGAAAAGACGCGTCCGAAACGGTGCGGGCCAAAGTGACGCCCGTATTGGCGGCTGTTGCAGGCGATCTGGCAGACGCCGGCATCGATTTTGTGATCAGCGGCTGCATTGAAAAAGACGCGCTGCAAAAGTTTTCTTTCGTCTCTCCCATGGCCGCCCTTGGCGCGTGCCACAACATCACCGCAAGCGCAATGCAGCCGGGCGGCGCGATGCGCGGCGCCTTTATCACGCTTGTTGGGGAAATCAAAGCGCTGTCCGAAGCGATGGGGGTTGCTTTGCCGGACGATATTGTGGAAATCAACTTGAAGATCATGGACGATCTTGCCCCCGGCGCCACCGCCTCCATGCAGCGCGATATACGCGCCAAAAAGCAGTCCGAGGCGGACGGCCTGGTTTATCAGGTCGTACGGCTTGGCAGACAGTACCATGTTCCGACGCCCGCATACGCGGATATTGCAGACAGGCTAAAACAGGTGATCTAACTCAAACCTGCGCTTCTTTCTCCTCATTTTCCGGGTCCTCCCATCCCGCTTCCCCGGAATCTTCTTCGGAGGGACGCCATGCCTGGCCGAATTTTACATCCTTAAACAGCGCGGCAAGTCCGGTAATCTGCTTCAGACGCAGGATTTCGTCGCGCTCCATGCCCAGATGCTTTGAAATCCACGCGTCGGAACGCCCCAGTTCATGCAGCTCTTTGACGATGTTGCTCATCAGATCGACGTCGTGGCTTCCGCGCGCGCGGTTATGGCGGATGGTGCTTGCCATTCGCTTATCCAGGGTCTTATTGATCACGGAAACCGGCAGCATCCCTTTTTCCCGTTCGTAAATATCCGGATATTCCAGCATAATGCGGTAGCGGTGAAAACCGTCCACAATAATATAGGTATCCATCGATCGGTCGTAATAACAGACGATCGGCATGGTATAGCCGTCCGCCTTGACGCTTTCATAAAGAAGTTTCATCTCCGGCGGCGCCACACGGTTGGGGTTATAAGTATTTGGCTTAATCTTTTCCACCGGCACCGCAATTACATGATAAACAGGGCTTTCATACTCCATACTCCATTTCCTCCAAGCTCTTGTACTTTTCCCGGATCGCATCCACCCGTCTTTGCTGCTCCCGCGTCATACCAAAACCCATAAACCGGCAGATATGATCGTTTTTCAAAATACAGTAGCACATCCGTTTCCAGCTTGGGATATCTTTGGTAGATTTGATATCGTCCGTATCGTCCGGAATTTCTCCGACAAAGACAACGCGCGTCTTTTTATTCAAGGTATAGTTGGACACGCCGTTCCTGCGGATCTTATATCCGCGCGCCTCCAGTTCCTCGATGGCCTCCTCGTCCAGCCCGCCGCCTGTTTTATGCCAGAATTCAATGGACGTATTAAATTTTTTGGCATAATTATTGCGCAGCCTTACCGGCAGCGTATCGAGCAAAAACAACGTATAAGACCGCCAGGTATGCCCTTTGGGCAGCGTAATGCTGCGATAGCCCATGGCCTTTGTCTTGCCGTAGATACTGGCAAAGTTTGCGCCCCGCACTCTCCCGACCAGTTTTACCCAGATGTCCGGGTCGATCACGCGGTAAAGATTCAAGGCGTCCTTGGAATAATCGTTAAACGGCGAGGCGACGCGCATCTGCGATACTTTCAGCCCCGCCATATAGTAAAGGTCGTACAGATGATTGTAGGTATAGCCAAACAGATAATTTGCGTGCCATACGTCTTCGGAAGTCCAGTCGTACAGCGGCGACGCGCACCATACGTCTTTAAATGTCCCGGTAATCCAGCACTCGCCCTGATACCCATATTTCTTATTCAGAAATCCGCTGTATCTTTGCAGCGACTCGCTGGCGCGCATTCCCAGCAGGCATACGGTTTTTTTATTTCCATGTGAGATCCGGTACCAGCGTCCGAACTGCTTTGCCAGGTCCTCCTGGTGCATCCGGTATCGGTAGGTGGTGATCGGATTGTTTTCTAAATGAATGACATATTCTTTTTGCGGCATCGGCCGGACCCAGATGTCCTTTTTCCGGTCGTCCCACGGATACCAGTACATTTCATAGCTGCTCAGCGCCGTGCGGGTTGCCATCGGCAGGCATACCCAGTACGGTTCTACCTCGTCTTTGATTTTCTCAAACGTTTGTTCCACATATTCCGATGTGACCGTATACTGCGCTTCAAAGTCCTGATGAAAAACGCCGATTTTTCTGTCGGGATAATATTTGCGCTGAAAATCCAGCGTAAGGTTTAAAAGCAGGCCGCTGTCTTTTCCGCCCGAAAAAGAAACATAAATGTTGTCAAATTCCTCAAAAAGAAACCGCAAGCGTTTTTGTAAGGCGTCATATACATTTTCCTGCAGATACATTCTTTTCATCGACCGTTCAACCTTTTCTTCCATTTATTTGGAAATTCCATGTTTAATTTAACACAATTTCCGTCAAAATTCAACGAAAGAAAACAGAACCCGCGCGTATCCGCGCATTGACAGTGCGGCGCGCGGTATGCTACATTAAACATACGCAAAGAAAGAAGGAGCATTCTGATGTACGAATTGAAACAGATCACAGAGCATACCTATTATATCGACTGTCCGGCAAAAATCGGGCTTTTTCGCACAGACAGCGGCGAAGTCTTCCTGATCGACAGCGGAAACGACAAGGAAGCCGGACGCAAAGTGCGCAAAATTCTGGACGAGAACGGCTGGCATTTAAAAGCGATTGTCAATACGCATTCCAACGCGGACCACATCGGCGGAAACCGCTATCTGCAGCAGCAATATGGCTGTCCGGTTTTCGCAAAAGGAATCGAGGCGGCGTTTACCCGCTTCCCCATTCTGGAACCGGCGTTTTTGTACGGCGGTTATCCGGGCAAAGACCTGCGCCATAAGTTTTTGCTCGCGCAAAGCAGCGAGGCGGCGGACATCTGCGACCCGTCTTTCCCGAAAGAACTGGAAGTGATTCCCCTGCCCGGCCACTTTTTTGATATGATCGGCATTCGCACGCCCGACAACGTGGTCTTTCTGGCGGATTGCATCAGCGGCCGCGGCACGCTGGAAAAATATCCGCTCACTTTTCTCTATGACGTGGCGGAATACTTAAACACACTGGATCGGGTGGAAGCGATGGAAGCCGATTATTTTGTACCGGCGCACGCCGACGCAGCCGCGGATATCAAAGACCTGGTCCGCTTTAACCGCCTGAAAATCCGGGAGGCGGAACAGAAAATCCTTTCGCTTCTGCAGACGCCGATGACTGCGGAAGCCCTGCTGAAAAACCTCTTTGACGCATATCATCTGACGATGACCTTTGAACAGCACGCGCTTGTGGGCAGTACCGTGCGCTCTTATCTTTCGTGGCTGAAGGACGGCGGCAAAATAACCGCCTCCTTTGACGAAAATTATCTGCGCTGGAGCGCGCAATAAAGGCAATTTTTCCGATTGACACGCCCCCATGTCATACGATATACTAAAAATTACTGTGACACACGGGATAATAGGAGGAAAGAAACATGTATTCTTTTGAAGAAATACAAAAGGTTGACAGCGAAGTGGCGGACGCCATCCGCAAAGAAATCGAACGTCAAAATTCCCACATTGAACTGATTGCCTCGGAAAACTGGGTAAGCAAAGCCGTGATGGCGGCAATGGGAAGCCCTCTGACAAACAAGTACGCGGAAGGCTATCCGGGAAAACGTTATTACGGAGGCTGCGAATGTGTGGATCTTGTGGAAGAGCTTGCAAAGAAACGCGCCTGTGAGCTGTTTGGCTGCGAATATGTAAACGTGCAGCCGCATTCCGGCGCGCAGGCAAATATGGCGGTATTTTTTGCGATGCTCAAGCCGGGCGATACGGTGATGGGGATGAATCTCGCGCACGGCGGACATCTTTCGCACGGAAGCCCCGCCAACTTTTCCGGCGCGTATTTCCATGTCGTTCCTTACGGCGTAAACGACGACGGCGTCATCGATTATGAGAATGTGCGTGAAATCGCCCTGCGGGCGAAGCCAAAGCTGATCGTTGCCGGCGCAAGCGCTTACGCGCGCACAATCGACTTCCGGCGTTTCCGTGAGATCGCGGATGAAGCGGGCGCTTACCTGATGGTAGATATCGCCCATATTGCCGGCCTGGTGGCGGCAGGGCTCCATCCGAGCCCCATTCCCTATGCGGATGTGACCACGCCCACAAAACTCTGCGCGGCCCCAGAGGCGGCATGATTATGAGCAGCAACGCGGTGGCAAAACAGTTTAATTTTAACAAAGCGGTATTCCCCGGCATTCAGGGCGGTCCCCTGATGCATGTGATCGCGGCAAAAGCGGTGTGCTTCCAGGAAGCCCTGCAGCCGGAATATAAAGAGTATCAGGCAAATATCGTAAAGAACTCCAAGGCGCTGTGCGCGGGTCTTTTAAAGCGCGGCGTCAAGATCGTCTCCGGCGGCACGGACAACCATCTGATGCTGGTCGATCTGCGCGGCACGGGCATTACCGGAAAAGCAATGGAACATTTGCTGGACGAGGCCAATATTACCTGCAACAAGAACGCGGTTCCCAATGATCCGGAATCTCCGTTCGTAACAAGCGGCGTCCGCCTCGGCACGGCTGCCGTTACGTCCCGCGGTATGAACGCGCAGGACATGGACCGCATAGCGGAAGCAATCGCGCTGATGATGCAAAGCGCGGATCATAAGCCGCAGGCAATGGCGATTGTCAAAGACCTGACGGACAAATATCCGCTGAACGCATAAAAGCAAAAAAACATGCTGTTCTTAAGCCTCACGCAAAGAACAGCATGTTTTATTTTGATTTCAAAAAGCCGGAAGCTACGATTTTGTGATAAACTTTTCCCCGCAATGCGGGCAGGTAACTTCGATTTTCCCTTTCCCGCGCGGCACGCGCATCTTCTTTTTACATTTCCGGCATCTGAAATATTTGTACGTTTTCCTCAGGCCGATCTGTACTTTTTTGCTCTGCAGGCGAAAGCGCAGATGCTCGCGCTGCGCCAGATACCGGTTGTTCTCCGCCTGACGCGCCGGAATATTTTTGGAAAACACCCGGAAATAAGAATAAATTAACAGTCCGTATGAAATCAGCGACAGCGCAAACCCATCCAGCAAAGAACTGATAATCAGCAGCACCAGGGACATGGAAATCAGAAAAATCCCCAGATTGTCCACACCGTTCCTGCCCTGCAAAAACTGATATAATTTTTCCCGCAGCTTTCTCACAGCGTCCCTCCATGCTTTGCCCTTTCATTGTTTCTATCATAGTCCTTTCGCCGGCAAAGCGCAATCAATCGTTTCTAAAATATTCTAAAGATTTTATAAATCACGCGCTCTCTTTTTCCCCGCCGTAATCGCGTGGCGCGGGCACATTTCCTGACAGCAGTAGCAGCGGATGCACTTTTTATAATCGTATACGGGCGGTTCCTGTTTTCCGTTTTTAAAGGTCACCGCCTTGCCGGGCACCGGACAGTGTTCCACGCAGACTCCGCAGCGGATGCAGAGATTCCGGTCAATCCGGGGACGCTTTGCCAGCGCCGTCATAATCTGCGAATAGCGGCCGAGCAGCGTCCGTTTGGTTCCTTTGCGGTCCACGTCAAATTTGGGATTGCCGAACATTTGCTGCAGTTCCTGAAAGGATACCGCATCCGCGCGGTCCGGCATATAAATTTCAATTTCCCCGCTGTCGCAGGTTCCGATCCCCAGATCCGCTCCCTGCGTATTGGTCGGCACCAGTTCCGGATCCAGATCGATCAGGCGGCAGAACACCGTATCCAACGCTACCGGATCCTGTGAAAACAGCAGCACGTTCATGGGAACCGGATCGCCCGATCCCGGACCGTTCCCCTCCATCGCCACAATGCCGTCCATAATATGAAGCCGCGGCTTTACACAGCGGTGAATATCCGCCAGCATACGCGCAAAAACGACGGCATTGGGAAACTTAACGTGCCCCGCCGCCTTGCGGTATCCGCAGATCAGGCCGTATACGTTCTTTACCGCTCCCGTGACGCGCTCCAGCGCGTGGGTCTTCATCTTGCACAGGCTGATAATCGCATCCGCCTGCGCGGCCTCTTCCGTAAAATAAAACTCCTTTGCCGTCTTTCCATCTGCGAACGGTACGCGCACTTCCCGCGCCATCTCGGCCGCCCGCGCTCCAAACGTGTTCTCCGGCGTCAGACCCAGTTTTTCCGCCGCGGCTTTGCAGGATCCGCTCCCCGGAGAATCTCCGTAGCATACGTTCCCGCATCCGTGTTCCGATAAAATCCGAAGCACCGCGCAAATGACCGACGGATGCGTCGTTACCGCCCGCTCTGTCGGCGCGGCGCTTAAAAAATTAGGCTTTACTAAAATATTCTCCTGCGGCTTAACAAATTTTTCTATCCCGCCCAGCAGGTCGATTCCCTTTTTTACCGCCTCATAAACTTCCGTTTCCTCATAAGAACCGCACGGAACAACCGCTACCTTCGCCTTTGCCTGCATATCATTTCCCTTTCTCTAAAGAAAATCCGTTTCTTTGTGCGACTGCAAAAAGCTTTCCGGAGACGATTCCCCGGAAAGCTTTTATCTGCGGGTTTATCCCAAAGCTACCTAGCGGACTTGAACCGCCGACCTCATCCTTACCAAGGATGCGCGCTACCGACTGCGCCAAGGTAGCAAAATACCCGCTACGGTATAAAATGCTACCATACTATTGCCAAAATGTCAAGCGGTTATCTACTTTACAGTAACCTTTACCTTTGCTTTCTTTTTGCCGGAAGATATGGTAATCACAGCGCTTCCTTTCTTCTTTGCCCGGATCTTTCCCTTTGCGCTTACCACGGCGACCTTCTTGTTTGAAGATTTGTAAGTAATTTTATCGGTTGTCGTAAGCGGCGTGCGCCTGATTTGCAGCGTATACGTTTTCCCCGCCTTCAGGGAAACCCGTTGTTTCTCGGCCGCAAGCCTGGAGGTAACAACCTTGCCACGCTGTACTTTCACCAGGCAGGTCGCCTGCGCGCCGCTTCGCATCGTTACCGTAATCCTCGCGTTACCGGTTTTCTTCGCCGTCAGCTTGCCCGTGCGCTTGTTCACAGACACCACTTTGGAATTAGAGGATTTCCACGCTTTTACCGCGTCTGTTTTGTCCTTATAAGCAATCTTAAGCGCCGTAGTTGACTTTTTTATCTGAAGCGGAAGAGACGCCGCGTTAAGCGTTACGCGCGGTTTCGCCTTCTTCTGCGCCGGCGCTTTGTTCCCTGCGGCATTCGCCGATGCCGCCGTATTTCCCGCAACGGGCTGCTTCTGATTTCCGGCGCCCGAAGAACCCTGCGGGTCTGTCCCTCCCGCATTGCCGCCCTCCGGCTGCCCCTGCGTCTGCCCCTCCGCGGCGAACTGCTGCGCGGAAATAAACTGTACATACACGGTATAGCGCTTTCTCGTAATCTGATCCGGCGCCGTCAGTTCGTAAATAACAGGCGAAGTAAAGTCATGCCTCGTTCCGTTCCAGAAGTTTCTGGGAAGGGAAACGCCAAATTGATTGCCAAACTCAATCTCCGGCATTAAAGCCGTCACATCCGTTCCTTCCGGAAGACGGAAAACAACCGTATCCTCTCCAATGATTCCCTTTACGTCGCGCGGAAGCTGCGGATTCTGGCTTGCAGGCAGATCGAAGCGGTAAATGCTGGCGTCGCTGGACGGATGCACCTCAATCGTCACGCGCGTCTGAATCGCCGCGCCGGTCTTCGCGTCAGAAATACGGTAAACCGAGGTATAAGCGCCGGCAGGCGCAGACGTACTTCCGCTGTATCGGAAGCAGGTGCTCCACTCGCTGCTGGGTTCCGCGGTTCTTGTGATTCCCGCCGGAAGCTGCTCCGAAATCACTGTGGTCCGGTAATCTCCGCTTCCGCCGGCAACCGCCTGCGAACACGCTCCCTGGTTGGACGCGCCCTGCAGGATATGCAGCGTCTGATCGGGCAGATATAGTTTCTGCTTTACCGAAAGTGTTCCCACTTCTCCCGCAACCGTTCCGTAATTTCCCGGAAGAATCTCCGTCGCGTAAAGAACGACCAGCGCTCCGCTGTCGCCCGTGCCCAGGTTCTGATTCGCCTGAATGGGAACCGCTTTTCCGTTACTGTATTTTGCCACGCGGATCCCGTATTTTTCCAAGTCGCCGGACTGGATCGGTTCGGATTTTGTCCCGTTGTTATAAGTAAGCTGTACTTTTACCCCGGAAAGATCCAGCGCGTCGCCCTCCGTATAAACGGTCTTTGTCATTTTGTTCAGCACGGTAATCTTCTCGGCTTTTTTTGCCTCTACCGTAATCGGCTGGCTGACCGAAAGCCCCGCATAGCGAAATACAATGCTGGTATCGGCGGAAGTCAGCGCTCCTTTTTTGTCATAGTCAAACCCGCTGACAATCGTTCTGGTCGCGCCCGCGATCGTCGCAAGCAGTTTTGTGCCTTCCGGATTAAACCGGTCGCCCTGCACATAGTTTTTGTGCGGCACAGAGGAAATACGAAGAGCGGTGATCTCCTCCGGCGCCGGTTTCTTTACCTGAACCGTATAGGCGGCGGTATGCCCTTTGTAACAGACGCGCACCGTCATGGGGCCTTCCCTGGAACTGTCATAGGGCAAAACCATATCCTGTGTAATTTGAATCTGCGCATTTGCGTTTACCTTCAGGTTTCCCCAGTAGAAAAGCTGCTCGCCCAGATAGCAGGAGGTCAGGGGCTGCACGACTTCCAGAGAAGTAATATCGGAAGATTTGCTGTTGACGGAACATATA
>CANQJX010000056.1 GCA_947624335.1 uncultured Marvinbryantia sp. | reverse complement strand
GTGCGACTACCGCGCCGGTCATAGGCGAGGAGAGAACGATTTTTCCGGAATCTGCGGGAATTTCTTCGGCTTCTTTTGCAGATGCGGGAGCCTGAAAGAGAAGCAGGGTAAGGGAAAATGCGATTGCGAGGACGATCGCGGCCCCGATTGCGCCGAAAATCAAACCGCGCATCGGATTGCCCTCTCCTCCGATAAAGCTGATCAGCGTAAGCAGAGAGGGCGAACCGCCCATGACATAGCCGCGCACGGCGGTAAGGCCGCAGAAAAGCCCGCCTGCCGCAGCGCCTGCAACCGCGCCGATCATAGGCGTGACGTAGCGCAGATTAATGCCGTATAATGCCGGTTCGGTCACGCCCGCAATCAGCGCGGAGATTCCGCAGGCAAGCCCTTCGGATTTTGTCTCCGTATCTTTTGATTTTACGGAAACGCCCAAAGAAGCGGCTCCCTGCGCAAGATTGGAACAAAACATGGTGACAATTACGATCACATCAAACCCTACGGTCGCCATATTATTGAACGCGAGGGGGATCAGCGCATAGTGCATGCCGGTCATAATGATAAACGGCATCAGCCCGGCCAGGACGGCGACCGTCAGCCAGGGAACGGCGCTGTACATTGCCATAAAGGCGCCGGCAAGCAGATTTCCCGCAACATTCCCGACCGGCCCTAAAACATACAGCACAACGGGAATACAGATGATCAGGAATATCAGCGGTTTTAAAAATGATTTCAGCATATTGGGCGAGATACGGTCGGCAAACGTTTCCGCCCATTTCATCACCGGAGCCATCAGAAGCATGGGAAGGACGGAGGAAGTATAGGTTGCGCAGATAACGGGGACGCCGAATAAATAAGTGCAGGGCATGCCGAGAAATGTGCCGAGTACAAGCGATTCTCCGCCCATCAGCGCAATCAGCGCCGGATAGCACAAAGCGGCGCCGACGGTCATAAACAGCATGGGGGAGCCTCCCATTCTGCGAGCGATGGTAAAGCCCAGATAAATGGGCAGAAAAGTAAAGAAACAATCGGCAAACGCATAAATCAGGGTATAAGTAGAGCCAGCTTCGCTCATGCCGAAAAAGGTAGTCAAAAGAGTCAATATTACTTTCAGCATACCGCATCCGAGCATGGCGGGCAGCATGGGGGTCATACAGCCGGAGATAAAGCCGAACAGCCGCTGGATCGGATTGCCCTCCGCCTTTTGCGCAGGGGCCGCGCCGGAGCCCTCGGCAAAATTTCCCATTTTTGAAAATTCTTTAAATAAGTTTGCGACCTCGTTTCCGATCACGATCTGGTATTGGCCGCCCTGGCGGATGACGCTTTTTACCCCGCTGATTTTTTGCATCCGCAGATCGTCGGGCTTGCTGTCGTCTTTTAAGACCAGGCGCAGACGCGTCATACAATGCGAAGCGCTGGAAATATTGTCTGCGCCGCCTGCTTCTTCTATGATTTTTTTGGATGTTTCTATATAATCAAGTGCCATAAACGCTTCCTCCTTTTCTTGGCTAGTATTCTTCTTTTTTGCAACTTTCATGTACGGGAATCAAAAAAGCATGATATAATATTTTCGGCAGAAGCCGGATGGGAGGGTTTTTACAATGAAAATGGGTATTTTAGGAGCGGGAAATATTGCGGGGACAATGGCGGGAACCATTCGTAAAATGCCGCAGGTAACCCTGCAGGCAGTTGCTTCCCGGACAAAAGAAAAGGCGCGGGCGTTTGCAAAAGAATACGGGTTTGCGCAGGCATACGGCTCTTACGAAGAACTTGCGTCAGATCCGCAGATCGACCTGATCTATATTGCGACGCCGCACTCGCATCACTTTGCTCACGCGAAACTCTGCGTGGAGCATGGAAAGAATGTGCTGGTGGAAAAGGCGTTTACGCAGAATGCGGCGCAGGCAAGAGAATTGCTGTCGCTTGCGGAACAAAAGGGCGTCCTGGCGACGGAGGCGATCTGGACACGCTATATGCCGATGCGCAAAACGCTGGACGACGTGCTTGCAAGCGGGATCATCGGTACGCCGTATTCCTTATACGCGACGCTCGCTTATCCGCTGGCACATGTGGAACGGATGCAGGAACCGTCGCTTGCCGGCGGCGCACTGCTGGATCTTGGCGTGTATGCGGTCAACTTTGCGTCTATGGTATTTGGGGACGATATCAGGGAAGTGAGGGCGGCCGCGGTCCTTACCGAAAAGGGCGTGGACGCGGCGGACGATATTACGCTTATTTACGGGGATGGGAAAATGGCGGTCCTGCACTGCGATATGCGCGCCGCTTCCAACCGGGAGGGTGCGGTCTATGGCGACAAAGGTTATATTCTGGTGCAGAATATTAACAATTGCGAGGGGATCCGCGTATACGACAGAGAGCATCGCCTGCTGGCGCAATATGAGACGCCAAAACAAATTACGGGGTACGAATATGAGGTGGAAGCGTGTATGCGCGCGCTGGAGGAAAATGTCTTGGAATGCCCGCAAATGCCGCATAGCGAGACGATTTATGTGATGGAATTGATGGATCGGATCCGCGCGCAGACCGGAGTTTGCTATCCGGACGAAAAGGCGTGATTTTAAAATACGGGCAGATGGGGACGGATCAGACCGGCTAATATGCGGTGCCCCTGTTGCGTCAGGTGGACGCCGTCTGTGGTGAGCGCGCGCGGCCCATATTTTTCCGCCGCCAGATGCATCGGTTTTTGCAGCGGCACAAACGGAATCCCAAACCGCGCCGCCTGTTCGCGGATCAACGTTTCCGCTTCCTGCAGCGTGTCCATCCACAGAAGATACTCCTGCGGGTACGCAAAGAGAAAGGGACCAAGGCAGAGTATGGAAGCGCTTTTTGCAGTAAGCAGTTCTAAAACATGCCCGTAATGCTCCGAAAACTGCAGATCGAAAAGAGAAACGCCGGTATTTTTAGCGACCGCCACATCGTTAATGCCGATCAGCAGGCTGATAAAATCCGCGTTCCAGCCGTCGTCGTTCTGAAGCATGCGAAGCAGGGCGGCGACGGTAAATCCGTCGTGCCCTTTATTGAGAATCCGCACATTGCCGGATTGGCCTGCCAGAAAGCGGGCAAGCAGAAAAACATAACCGTCGCCAAGCCTGTTTCGGCCGGGCAGCCAGAGACGATGGGCGTCTGTGATGCTGTCGCCGAGAAAAAGATAAGTATGTTCCATGTTTTACGCCTTTCTAAGCATACTGTAGGGCAGAAGCGGTGGATTTGTCAAGAGCCGGCGCTTGCGCGGACAAAGAAAAACGGATATACTGTATCTTGTCAAAAGAATCCAGGCAAAGGAAAAGGAAAATGGGACTTACCACACTGTGTTATATCGAGAAAGACGGCGCGTATCTGATGCTGCACCGCGTCTCCAAAAAAAAGGATGTAAATAAGGATAAGTGGATCGGCGTCGGCGGCCACTTTGAGCTGCATGAAAGCCCGGAGGAATGTCTGCTGCGCGAAGTCAAAGAGGAGACGGGGCTGACGCTGACCCGCTATCGGTTCCGGGCGCTGGTAACGTTTATCTGTCATAAGGAAGGAACGTGGGAATCGGAATATATGTGCCTCTATACGGCGGACGGCTTTACGGGCGAACTGGCGCCGTGCGACGAAGGAAAGCTGGAATGGGTGGAGAAACGCCGCCTGCCGCAGTTAAACCTGTGGGAAGGAGACGGGATCTTTCTTCGCCTGCTGGAAGAAGACAGACCGTTTTTCTCTTTGAAACTGGAATATGAAGGCGACCGGTTGCAGCGCGCCTGTCTGGACGGAGCGGATATGACGGCCGATGAAATGAAAAAAACAATATGGACAGAGGAACAGCATGAATAAAAAAGAAATTGCAGAAATTAAAAAACAATATACGCAGCAGAAATGTCCGATAAGCCGGATCTGCGGCTGCTATGTGGACGGAGAAAAAACGAAAAAGACGCAATTTCGGGAAGCCTTTTTATCCCTTCCCGAAGAAGTGTTTTTCAAATACCTGAATATTTTCCGTAAAACGCTTTCCGGCACGATTGGGAAAAACCTCCTGAATATGGAATTTCCCCTTTCGGCGGAGAACGAGGGCGGTACGCAGGAACTGCTTATGAAATTAAAGTATACCGCCTTGCAGGATGACGGCGTGCTGGAAGAATTTTATGATAAAATCATTGAGTCGTATTATTATGCCGGAAATTATCTGATCTTACTGGCATACGGCGTGTATGATATTCCGGGAAAAGCCTCGGACAATCTGGAAATGTACGATGCGTCCGATGAGGTTTACGAACATATGATATGCTGCGTCTGTCCGGTTAATCCGGCAAAGCCGTGCCTCTCTTATAACGAGCGGGAAAACTGTTTTTCCAGCCGCCTGCAGGAGTGGCTGGTGGAGATGCCGCTGATCGGCTTTTTATTTCCGGCGTTTCACGACCGCAGCGCGGACGTCCACAGCCTGCTTTATTATAATCAGAAGCCGGAGATGCCGTGCAGCGATTTTGTGGACGGCATACTGGGCTGTACGCTTCCCCTGACGGCGGGCGGGCAGAAGGAAACGTTCCAGACGCTGGTTCAGGAGACCTTAGGGGAGAACTGCGATTATGAGATGGTGCGCACGATCCACGACAACCTGAACGAAATGATTGAGGAACAAAAGGAAGAACCGTCTCCTTTGATCCTGGAAAAAGAAGATGTAAAACGCCTGTTTGCGGCAAGCGGCGTAAGCGGGGAAAAGCTGGAGCAGTTTGACGACCGCTTTGAGGAGACGGCGGGGGAACGCGCGTCTTTTGTGGCGGAAAATGTGGCTAACACGCGCAAATTTGAAATTAAGGCGCGGGATATTGTGGTCCAGGTGAACCCGGCAAGGGCCGATCTGGTGGAAACCGCCGTTATCGACGGACGCAGATGTCTGGTCATCGAACTGACGGAAGACGTGGAAGTAAACGGAATTTCAATCGTGCAGTCCGAAAAAAGCACGGCTTCTTTGCAGGATTAATTAGAGAATCCGGTGGTTTTTCGGCTGTAAAACTGTTATAATATAAGGCGGCCGAAATAAAAAAATCAGGGATTGGATCGGAAATGGCGGCATTTCCAAACAATCTCTGATTCTTAAAGAAAGACCGTGCGTTAGAGGATTCGAACCCCCGACCTTTTGGTCCGTAGCCAAACGCTCTATCCAGCTGAGCTAAACGCACAAAACAGGTTTGTTCTGACTGAACAGCACTTATTCTAACGCAATAATGAAAGAATGTCAACATTTTTTTGGACTTTTAAAAGCAGAAATTTTTGCGCCGTATGGCGCGGGAGGAAACGATTGTGGGAATGAATGCTACACCGGCGGCGGAGCGCGTCCATATCGGGTTTTTCGGACGGCGCAACGCGGGAAAATCAAGCGTGGTAAACGCTGTGACAGGGCAGGATCTTGCCGTGGTATCACAGGTGCGCGGCACGACGACGGACCCGGTCTATAAGACCATGGAACTTTTGCCGATGGGACCGGTGATGATCATTGACACGCCGGGATATGACGACGAAGGCAGCCTGGGAGAACTGCGCGTGCGAAAAACGCGGCAGGTGCTTAATAAGACGGACGTGGCGGTACTGGTTGTGGATGCTGTTGCGGGTTTTGGCGACGCGGAGCGGGAACTGCTTGCGGCGTTTGAAAAAAAACAGATTCCGTTTGTGATTGCGTACAATAAGTGCGATCTTCGTAACGCCTGGCCGCAGGCGGATAAAAATGAAATTTATATCAGCGCGTTAAAAAACATCCGCATCCGGGAACTAAAAGAAAAAATCGCCGCTCTATCCGCGGCGGAAGCATCCGGTAAGCGTCTGGTGGGGGATCTGGTAAAACCGGACGATCTGGTGGTGCTGGTAACGCCGATTGATTCCGCGGCGCCGAAAGGGCGGTTGATTTTGCCGCAGCAGCAGGTGATCCGGGATCTTTTGGAGAGCGGCGCCGTATCGGTGGTGATCCGTGAAACGGAACTGGAAACGGTCCTGCGGTCGCTGGCAAAAAAGCCGGCGCTGGTGATTACGGACAGTCAGGCGTTTCAAAGCGTTTCAGCGCAGACGCCAAAGAATATCGCCCTGACTTCTTTTTCGATTTTGATGGCGCGCTACAAAGGGACTTTAAAAGAATCCGTGCGCGGGGCGTCCTGCATCAGCCGGCTAAAGGACGGGGATACCGTCCTGATTGCGGAAGGATGCACGCACCACAGGCAGTGCGAGGACATCGGCACAGTCAAACTGCCGCGCTGGCTGCGTCAGTTTACGGGAAAAACATTGCATACCGCCTTTACATCCGGCACGGAGTTTCCGGAAGACCTTTCGCCCTATAAGCTGGTGCTTCACTGCGGCGGCTGCATGGTAACCGAGCGGGAAATGCGTTACCGGATTGCGTCCGCCGTGGACGCCGGGGTGCCCGTGACAAATTACGGAACGGCCATTGCCTATATGAACGGGATTTTAGAACGCGCGCTGGAAATATTGCCGGATTACGCGCGGATGCTTCAATAGAGGAGACAGGACCATGAAAACGGAAAAACAGGAGGAACTGAAAAAATTACTGGTGTCCGCGGATTCTAACGCGGAAAATTACGACAAATGTTCCATGCAGGAACTGATCGCCCTGAAAAATTCGGCGGCGGCCACCAAAGAAAAGAATTGGAAGGATAAAAAGACGGCGCTATTTTTTGCCGGACGGGAAGAATTTTTCCGGTTTACCGTTTTGCGCCGCCTGCAAAAAGCGGATCATATATACGTTGCGTTTGCCAAAGCAACCAATCTCCCCTATGTGGTCTGCGACGAGGATACTTGCAACGATCAGATTTTTCTTTTCAGCGAGGAAACGTTTGTCCAGGCGTATGTGCAAAAAGCGCGGGAACAGTCCCGGCAGCTTTTGGCCGTAAAACTGGAGGAGAAGCAATTTTTGCAGTTTTATGTAAACTTATATGCAATGGGCGTAAATGAACTTGTGATCGACCGCGGCGCAAATTCGCTTGCCGTACCGTTAGATAAGCTGGTGAAGAAGCCTGATTATGCAAACGCGCCAAAAGGCGCGCAGCCGGTAGTCAATTCGGAACTGTTTTTAACCGCGCTTTATTTTACCCAGGAATGCGCGCTGCCAAAGGAACAGCGCAGGAACGGCTATCTGCGCGAACTGGAGGAGGAAATGCTGGCGGATCTGTCCCGCGGCAGGCTGCTGCTTCCGCTGCAGGCGCCGGAAGGCGGCCGGGTTTCGCCCAAAGATCTGAAGCTGGCGGTTGTCAAAATGGAAAACGGGGATATTTTTCAGCCTGTCTGTACGGACGGCGCGGAGCTGCAGAAATTTATCAAAGGGAAAAATCTTAAGGCGATCCCGATAGACTGCGCAAAACTGCAGGGCTTTTTAAATAAAGAAACAAAAGGCATTATCCTCAATCCGGCAAGTCTGCGCATAGTGATCCGGAGGGAAAAATTAGGATAAAAAAGAAAGAGGGGGAAACAATGTACAATCCAAAATCTATGGTGGCGGAGGAATTTATCAGCCATGAGGAAATTTTAGAGACGCTGGAATACGGGCAGAAGCATAGCCGCGACGCAGACTGTATCCAGCAGATTATCGAAAAGGCGAAAGAGCGCAAAGGACTGTCTCACCGGGAAGCGATGGTGCTTTTGGACTGCGAGATAGAAGAAAAAAATCAGCAGATTTATGCGCTGGCGGAGCAGATTAAAAAAGATTTTTACGGCAACCGGATCGTTATGTTTGCGCCGCTGTATCTGTCCAACTATTGTATCAACGGCTGCGTTTATTGCCCGTATCATCTGAAAAACAAGCATATCGCGCGCAAAAAACTATCCCAGGAGGAGATACGCAGAGAAGTAATCGCCCTGCAGGATATGGGGCATAAGCGCCTCGCCCTGGAGACGGGCGAAGACCCGGTGAACAATCCGATTGAGTATGTTCTGGAAAGCATTAAGACGATCTATGGCATCCAGCACAAAAACGGAGCCATCCGCCGCGTCAACGTCAACATTGCGGCGACTACGGTGGAAAATTACCGCAAGCTGAAAGAGGCGGGAATCGGTACTTATATTTTGTTTCAGGAGACATATCATAAAAAAAGCTATGAGCAGCTTCATCCTACCGGCCCAAAGCACGATTATGCGTACCATACGGAGGCGATGGACCGCGCGATGGAGGGCGGCATCGACGATGTGGGACTCGGCGTGCTGTTTGGGCTGGAACTGTACCGCTATGAGTTTGCCGGCCTGCTGATGCATGCCGAGCACCTGGAAGCGGTACACGGCGTGGGACCGCATACGATCAGCGTTCCGCGCATCCGTCATGCGGACGACATCGACGCGGATTCCTTTGATAACGGGATCGACGACGATACCTTTGCCAAACTGGTCGCCTGCATCCGTATCGCGGTACCGTATACCGGCATGATTGTTTCTACGCGCGAAAGCCGTAAATGCCGCGAACGCGTACTGCACCTGGGCATATCCCAGATCAGCGGCGGATCGCGCACCAGCGTGGGCGGGTATGTGGAGCCGGAACCGGAAGAAGAAAATTCGGCGCAGTTTGACGTAAGCGACAACCGTCCGCTGGACGAGGTGGTAAACTGGCTGATGCGTCTGGGCTACATTCCGAGCTTTTGCACGGCCTGCTACCGCGAAGGCAGAACGGGCGACCGCTTTATGAGCCTGTGCAAGAGCGGGCAGATTCAGAACTGCTGCCATCCCAATGCGCTGATGACCTTAAAAGAGTATTTGATCGATTATGCTTCCGAGGACACCAGAAGGATCGGCGAGGAACTGATCCGCAGGGAGATTGAGAAAGTGCCGCGCGAAAAAACAAGGGAGATTGCAAAACGGAATCTGCGGCTGATCGAGGAAGGGAAACGCGATTTTAGGTTTTAACCGCGGGAAATATTGGCCGGCTGCCGTACCTGGCAGGCGGCAGGTTATCTGCTAGAACGAAAACAAAAAGGAGCGGAATATGACAACGGATCAATACATTGACCAGCACAAAGAGGAGATGCTGGAGGATTTAAAGAAACTGGTGCGCATCCAGAGTATGCGCGGGCAGGAACTGCCGGGAAAGCCTTTCGGCGAGGGGCCGGCGCAGGCTCTGGCGGCGGCGCGGGAACTGATGGAAGCGTACGGCTTCCGTACAAAAAATTATGATAATTATGTGGTAACGGGCGACTTAAATGAGAAAGAAAAGG
>CANQJX010000055.1 GCA_947624335.1 uncultured Marvinbryantia sp. | reverse complement strand
CTTTTTTGAGTTCTCTGCACAGTTCATAGGCGCCGTCAATCAGATACGCGCCTTTGCCGAGTTCGTTGTGATAAGAAAGACGCACAGCGACGGGATCCGCCGCTGTGTGAAGCGCCGCAAACAGGCGCCGGAAACGCTCTACAAGAAGGACGTCTTTTTCCATCCGCCCCTGCTCGTAAGCCTCCCAGCATTCTGTATTGATGCGGGAATAAAGAGAAAGAATTTCATCGTTAAAGGGAAGCCCATGCGATCCAAGCGCGCTTTCCAGCGCTTTCGCCTGCGCCTTTTCAAAATCAAATAAGGTTCCGTCCGCATCCAAAAGCAAAGTACGATAACGCATGTCCCGCCCTCTTTAGTGATGAAACAGGCGGATACCCGTAAACGCCATTACCATGCCGTATTTATTGCAGCATTCAATCACCAGGTCGTCCCGCACGGATCCGCCCGGCTGCGCGATATATTTTACGCCGCTTTTATGCGCGCGTTCGATATTGTCGCTGAAGGGGAAAAACGCGTCGGAACCAAGCGTAACGCCGTCCATCTGATCAAGCCACGCGCGTTTTTCTTCGCGCGTAAACACTTCCGGCCTGGTTTTGAAGACCTTTTGCCATGCTCCGTCCGCCAGCACATCCATGTATTCTTCGCCGATATACACGTCGATGGCGTTGTCGCGGTCCGCACGGCGGATCCCGTCAAGAAACGGAAGATTCATTACTTTCGGGCACTGCCGCAGAAGCCAGTTGTCTGCTTTTTGTCCGGCAAGCCTTGTACAGTGTACGCGCGACTGCTGTCCGGCGCCGATGCCGATTGCCTGCCCGTCTTTGACAAAACATACCGAATTGGACTGCGTATACTTTAAGGTGATCAACGCGATCTTTAAATCGCGCAGGGCGTTTTCCG
The DNA here is from genome assembly GCA_947624335.1 of uncultured Marvinbryantia sp. Classification (GTDB taxonomy): domain Bacteria; phylum Bacillota; class Clostridia; order Lachnospirales; family Lachnospiraceae; genus Marvinbryantia. The sequence continues at coordinate 8,317 of CANQJX010000055.1, read as the reverse complement.
GAAGCTCCTTCTTTTCGGTAACAATATTTGAAAGCAGCTCGTCGTTAATCGGCAGTTCCTGCCTGCCCTGCTCAAAGGTGATGCCGAATACTTCCTTGTGCTCGATGGGCGCGGGAACATAATTTTCATCAATTTCGATCACATTGTAATTGCCGTTTTTCTTTTGCTTTAAGATGGAAAGCGCCTCGTCGGTATAGCCCGGAGCGATCACGCCGTCCGATACCTCGCGTTTGATCAGCATAGCCGTGTCTTTGTCGCATGTGTCGGACAAAGCGATAAAATCGCCGAACGAGGACATGCGGTCCGCTCCGCGCGCTCTTGCGTATGCGCAGGCAAGCGGGGACAATTCGCCGCAGTCGTCCACCCAGTAGATCTTTGACAGGGTCTCGCTCAAAGGAAGCCCGATTGCAGCGCCAGCCGGGGAAACATGCTTAAAAGAAGTGGCCGACGGCATACCCGTCGCCTTTTTTAATTCCCGCACAAGCTGCCAGCCGTTAAACGCATCAAGAAAATTAATATAGCCCGGTTTTCCGGATAAAACGCGGATGGGAAGCTCTCCGTTTTCCATATAGATCCGCGAAGGCTTCTGATTGGGGTTGCATCCGTATTTTAACTGTAATTCTTTCATATGTGAGATTCCTTCCTGTCTATTTGTTTTTGTTGATGATTACGGTGTCATAGGCTTTTGTCTCAATATCTATGTAGCGGACAAAGAGAGAAACTTTATTTTCTTCGTTGAGGCTTTCCCAGAGCATATTGGAAAACGACTGTATATCGTCGGGTATGGAAACCTGCTTCGGTTCGCCTTCAAAGCTCGGCAGCGGATTGCCGTCGCAGCGGTAAGTATGGATAAAATGCCCCTCTCCCGCTTTCGGATTTTCATAAGCAAAGGTGAAACGCCGGCAGCCGGAGGGATCGCCGCAGTTGCTTTTCAAAATAGAAAGCGCATAATTATAGGAGCCGTTTTCAATATGAAGAATCCCGGAGATACGCGGCGTATAGTTGGGAGCGTCCGGTTCAAACGCGCGGCTTCGTAAAGCCTGTTCAAATGTAAGCTGCTTGTCCATCCCTTCATAAATGGTATCGGTTTGATCGCCGTTGGTAACAATCGTTTTATTGCCGAGTACCCGTACCGGCGCGTAAATAATCAGACTGGGATCGGTGAGCTTGGCGGGATCAAACGCCTGCGTGCGGATCCCTTCTCCATCCTCCACAAACACACGGTTCCGGCTGTTTTCGCTTCGCCCCATAATAAAGTAGGCAGCGACCGCTTTTTTTCCGTTTGCGGACTTTCCGATGATAATGCCGCGTCCCGGATAAGCGTTTGTTTTTAATTCCTGTTCCAAAGATACTGTTTCCATACGCACTTGCTCCTTTCCTTGTTGTAAAAGAACGCTTGGAATTTCATTCTACACTATCCTACCCAAAATCTCAACCATCTTCTGAAAAAAATCGCCGTTTTGCAGCGTGAGACCTAAGGCCGCACTGCAGAAAGGCGATTTTTCATACATTCGGATCTGCTATTGTCAATGGGTTTCCTTGCGTTCTTAAATGATATAATTTCCTCCTAATTCGCTCTGCCACTGTGCCAAGTCCTCCAGAGTATATTTGTCGATTACGCTTTTAATCGCTTCATCCAACTCTTTCCAGATGCGTAAGGTAACGCAGTTATCCTGACGGGGGCACTGATTTACTTCGTCCTCCAGACATGCTACCGGGGCAAGATTCCCTTCCGTAAGCCGCAGGATCATACCGACGGTATATTCACGCGGTTCTTTTGTCAGACAATATCCGCCCTGAGGCCCGCGGCTGCTTTTTAAATAGCCCGCTTTGCACAAAACGGTGATAATCTGCTCCATGTACTTTACAGAGATATCCTGTCTTTTGGCAATATCCTTCACCCGAACGGGTTCGGAACTTCCGATCACAGCGAGGTCGAGCATGATGCGCAAGGCGTATCTGCCTTTTGTTGAAATTTTCATTATGGGTCCCTCCACGCCGAATCCTACACAACTGCTGCTATAATGCCAGTATATACCTTAAAAATTTTTTTCGCAAGAACTATTTTACAGAAAATCGAACACATTTTCAGAACTTTTGTTTGCATTTTGAAGAAAATTATTATATACTAAAGAAAACATATGTTTAGGAGGCGCCTATGGCATACGGAAAAATCACAAAAAAGCAAACGGAAATATTAGAATATATCAAAAGCGAGATTTTAAACAGAGGCTTTCCGCCCGCTGTGCGCGAGATCTGTGAAGCGGTTCATCTCAAATCCACTTCTTCCGTGCATTCGCATCTGGAAACGCTGGAAAAAAACGGTTATATCCGCCGCGATCCCACAAAGCCGCGCGCGATTGAGATTATAGACGACAATTTCAATCTGGTACGGCGCGAAGTCGTCAACGTTCCGATTGTAGGACGGGTAGCCGCCGGAGAACCGATTTTAGCCGTGGAAAACGTGGAAAACTATTTCCCGATTCCCGCGGAGTTTATGCCGAACGTCCAGACGTTCATGTTAAACGTAAAAGGAGACAGCATGATCAACGCCGGGATTTTCGACGGGGATCAGATTCTGGTTCAGCAGCAGTCCACAGCGAAAAACGGGGATATGGTTGTCGCGCTTGTGGAAGATTCCGCCACGGTAAAAACCTTTTACAAGGAGGACGGCTACTATCGGCTGCAGCCGGAAAATGACGCCATGGATCCGATCATCGTACATGGAGATCTGCAGATTCTCGGAAAAGTGATCGGCGTTTTCCGGTTCCTTTCTTAATTGAAAAACAAAAGAAAAGCCTGTTCCGTTTCTGGAACAGGCTTTTTTGCTTCTGTTTTTTATCCATTGTCCGCGCAGGCGGGGAATCAGTCTTCTTCAATATGCTCTAAGCCCTGCGCAATTATGGTGCGCACATGGTCGTCCGCCAGAGAATAAAAAACAGATTTTCCTTCCCTGCGGTTTTTTACCAGCTTGTTTTGCTTAAGGATGCGGAGCTGATGCGAAATTGCGGACTGCGTCATAGAAAGCGCGCTGGCAAGATCGCACACGCACACTTCCGCCTCGAACAGCACAAAAAGGATGCGGATGCGGGTGGAATCCCCAAACACTTTAAAAAGTTCGGCCAGGTTATACAATTCTTCTACCGGCGGCATTTTTTCATTTACAATTTTTACCAGCGCTTCGTGTACCTCCACGCTTTCGCAGCATTCCGGAACTTTATCGTTCATAACAGCACCTTCTTTCCGGTTTTGTGTCAAAGTTTTTTTACATAGAGCGCGCGGATAGCGTTCAGCACCGCGAGTACCATTACGCCCACATCGGCAAAAATCGCGGCCCACATATTGGCGATTCCGAGAGCGCCCAGTATCAGGCAGAGTATCTTGATGCCGATTGCAAAATAAATGTTTTCATAAACAATACGGATACATTTGCGGGCGATACGGATTGCTTTTACGATCTTGAGGGGATTGTCGTCCATCAATACGATATCCGCCGCTTCAATTGCCGCGTCCGATCCCAGCGCTCCCATGGCGATGCCGATATCGGCGCGCGATAATACCGGAGCATCGTTGATTCCGTCCCCTACAAACGCAAGTTTACGGTTTTTCTTTTCTTTTGTCAATAAGTTCTCTACAATAGAAACCTTGTCCGCGGGGAGAAGCTCGCTGTATACCTCCCGGATATCCAACTGCGCGGCGATTTTCTGCGCGCTGTTTTTGCTGTCGCCTGTAAGCATTACGGTTTTGCCGACGCCGGCTTTTCTCAATGCCGCAACCGCCTCTTTTGCCTGCGGTTTTAAACGGTCCGAAATGACGATGTGTCCGGCGTAGCTTCCGTCGACCGCCACATGGATCAGGGTGCCGTCGCTTTCGCAATCCGGGCAGGGAATCCCCTCTCTTTTCATCAGCTTGTCATTTCCGGCGGCGACGGTTTTGCCGTCCACTATGGCAATCACACCGTGTCCGGCGATTTCCTGCACGTCGGTTACCCGCGCCGGATCCAGATCCTTTTGACAGGCTTTTTGCAGGCTTCTGCTGATCGGATGCGAGGAACGGCATTCCGCGTGCGCGGCATAATCCAGCAGATCTTCTTTTGCAATCGTATTGTCGTGGACAGCGGTCACTTCAAATACGCCCATTGTCATGGTGCCGGTTTTATCGAATACCACGCAGTCCGTCTGCGCGAGCGCTTCCAGATAATTAGAGCCTTTTACCAGTACGCCCGCATTTCCGGCGCCGCCGATCCCGGCAAAAAAGCTTAATGGAATACTGATCACCAGCGCGCACGGGCAACTGATTACTAGGAACGTAAGCGCGCGGAAAATCCAGTCGTGCCAGTGCGGCGGCAGGCTAAACAGCAGCATGCGCGCAAGCGGCGGCAGAAAAGCGAGCGCAAGCGCCCCGTAACAGACGGCCGGTGTGTAATAATGTGCAAATCGGGTAATAAAATTTTCTGAGCGCGATTTTCTGGAGCTGGCGTTTTCCACCAGTTCCAAAATCTGCGAGACAGTCGATTCGCCAAATTCCTTTGTCGTTCGCACTTTGATCAGCCCGCTCATATTGATGCAGCCGCTGATCACTTCGTCTCCCGCGCGAACCTCCCGCGGCAGGCTTTCCCCGGTGAGCGCGCTGGTATTTAAAGTGGTGCTTCCCTGCGTTATAATGCCGTCAATCGGAATTTTTTCGCCCGGCTGCACAACAATCACGGTGCCTACCGCCACTTCGTCCGGATCCACTTTTTCCAGAGCCGCGCCGTTTTCAATGTTGGCATAATCCGGGCGAATGTCCATCAGTTCGCTGATATTCCTGCGGCTTTTGCCGACGGCATAGCTCTGGAACAGCTCGCCGATCTGATAAAACAACATAACCGCCACGCCTTCGGTATATTCTCCGAGCAGGATGGCGCCGATTGTTGCGGCCGCCATCAGAAAATTTTCGTCAAATACCTGACGGTTTGCGATCCCTTTTGCTGCTTTTCGCAGAATATCGTAACCGATCACAAGATACGGGATCAGAAAAAGTCCGAAGCGAAGATATCCTTTCAGTGGCAGCAACGCAAACGCAATCATCAAAACCGCTGCGATAAGAATACGCAGCAGCATTTTTTTCTGCTTTTTATTCATGGCATCTCTCCTGTTTGGGATCCCTTATAAATAGATTTCACAGTCTTCTTCTACTTTTTTGCAGCCGCAAAGAACGTCTTGCATCACGGCCTTCGGATCTGCCCCGTCTTCAAATTCGACGTTCATTTTTAAAGTCATAAAGTTGACAACCGCATCTTTTACACCGGCTGTCTTTTTGGCCGCCTCCTCCATTTTTGCTGCGCAGTTTGCACAATCCACGTCAATTTTATAACTCTTTTTCATAATTGGAACCTCCCTGCTTTTATATGTGAACAATTATTCATATGTTTAAATAAACTATACACGATTTTGCGCAAAAGGTCAATAGAAAAAATGCTGTTCCGTAAAAAAATTACAGAACAGCATTTCGTTTGTTATGAAATTATAAAAACTCTTTGACGTCCACCGTTTTCCCATCGCGCCAGATCCGTTCCAGATCATAGAACAGCCGGTTCTCCGAATCAAAAATGTGGATGATGATATCGCCGTAATCCATCAGAATCCAATTTGCCGTGCGATAGCCCTCCATCTGGCGGCATGGATGTCCGGCGCGTCCCAGAACTTCTTCTACGTTGTCCACAATCGCCTGAATCTGATTTTTATTCATGCCGCTTGCAATTACAAAATAATCCGCAAGTACGGACACATCTGTAATGTCGATTACTTTAATGTCGTCCGCTTTTTTATCTTCCAGAGCCTGAATCGCAAGCTTTACCATTTCTTTTGAAATTGCCGTATTCATTTGTCCCTCCTATTCATTGTCCAACACCTGTTCCTTATAATATTCATACGCCAGCATGGTCATACTGTCAATATGTTTTGGTGAATTGCGCAGATAAGCAAGCGTATCTGAAAGAATTTTAAACAGCGCCAGATCCAGATCCTCAAAAGCCAATTTGCGCACGTCGGCCAGATTGGGCGCTTTGCTGCGCATCGGCTCGATATAATCCGCAATGAAAATCAGCTTGTCCAGCGTGCTCATCGCCGGCTTGCCGGTGGTATGGCAGGCGATGGCGTTTAAAATGTCCTCGTCTTCAATCTGATATTTTTCTCTGGCAATATAGGCCCCTACTTTCGCATGCAGTAAAAAAGGACTCTTTTGCTCCGCGTCGGTCATGGTTATTTTATGCTTCAAACAGATTTTTATTTTCTTGGAATCCGGAATACATTTGGCGCAGTCATGCAGCAGCCCGGCAATCAGCGCTTTTTCGATATCTTCCCCATACCGCATTGCCAGCGACGCGGCGGTATACATCACGCCCTGCGTATGCTCATAACGGTTGGCGTCCAGATATTTGCGGAGCGTCTTTTTGATTTTCGGGATATTATACATACTCGTCCTCTCCCTGCATGTAAAGATTTTCCTGACGGATGTAGCGGATCACGTCCGCAGGAAGATAATAGCGCGTACTTCTGCCCTGGGCGATCCACCCGCGCAGCATTTGCGAAGAAATATCCATATTGGGGGTCGAAAGCTTTTGGATATTGGCTCCAAACAGCTTCTGCAGCCGGCAGATGGCATGATCCAGACGCTGCTCTTCCACATGGTCGCGCGTCGCCACCACCAGAGTTGCAAGCCGGGCGATTCGTTCCGGCTCTTTCCAGCTTTCAAAACTAAAAAGGGAATCCGCGCCCATGATAAAATAATATGCGATATCCGGATGTTCGGCGTGCAGGCGCTCCAGCGTTTCCCTGGTGTAAGTGTAGCCGTCGTCGTGCGCTTCCGCTAAAGAGAGGGAAAAATGGTCGTTTCCGCGGATGGCGAGGCGTACCATCTCGATCCGCTGCTCCAGAGAAGCGCGGTGGCTGCGGTGCGTTTTATGCGGCGGATTCCCGGACGGCATAAAAAGTACCTGTTCCAGATGAAACTGACCGTATGCGCTCTCTCCCAGGATCAGATGCCCCACATGAATGGGATCGAACGTCCCGCCCATGATCCCTACGCGTTTTTTCTCCATAACAGCCTCCTAGCGCGGCAGCATAATTTTTTTCTTATCGTCCGCGCCTTCTTTGTACAATACAATCTTTTTCCCGATTACCTGCACGACCTGCGCGCGCGTGCGTTCCGCCAGCGTGGCGGCCATCTCTTTCGGATCGGCCGTGCTGTTTTGCAGCACGCTGATTTTAATTAATTCGCGCGCGTCCAGCGCTTCGCGGACCGCTTCCGTAACCTGCGGCGTCAGATTGGATTTTCCGATCTGGAAAACCGGTTCCATCGTCATGGCCAGACTTTTTAAATAAGCTCTCTGTTTGCTTGTCATAGTATCTCCTTATTTATAATATTCAAAACCCAATCCATACATCCGCACCGTATCGCCTTCTTCAATGCCGGCGTTCTCCAACGCTTCCAGGATTCCGTTTTCCTTTAGAAAATTCTGAAAGAAAATAAAGCCTTTTTCGGATTCCAGATTGGTATAGCCCAGCATCTTTTCGATACGCGGCCCTTCCACGATGTAAGTATGAGGTTCTTTATCCGATTTTTCCACCGTATAGGGAAGATCCTGCTCTTTTCGCATTTCTTCCGGGAAAAATTCCTGCTCAAACGTAATCTTTTCCTGCGGCAGTTGATCCAGAAGCTCCCGCACATAATAAAGCAGTTCTTTGACGCCTTTCCCGCTTACGGCGGAAATCGGGAAAACCCGCGTTCCCTGCGGTTCAAATTCCGCCCTGATTTTTTCCAGGATCTCTTCCGACGAATCGAAAAGCGCGTCGATCTTGTTGGCGGCAATCACCTGGGGACGCTCGGCAAGTTCCCGGTTATATGCCGTCAGCTCGCGGTTGATTTTGTAAATATCTTCTATCGGATCGCGCCCTTCGGTAGAGGCGGCGTCCACCAGATGGATCATCACTCTGGTGCGCTCGATGTGGCGCAGAAATTCGTGTCCAAGACCGGCTCCCTGGGAAGCGCCTTCGATCAGTCCCGGAATATCCGCGATCACAAATCCTCTTCCGTCTAAATCCACGACTCCCAGATTTGGGGAAAGCGTTGTAAAATGATAATTTGCGATCTTGGGTCTGGCATTGGTCACGCGCGCGAGCAGGGTGGATTTCCCTACGTTGGGGAATCCGATCAGGCCCACGTCGGCGATTGCCTTCAGTTCCAGCACTACCTCCAGTTCTATCGCAGGCTTGCCGGGCTGCGCATATTTGGGGACCTGCATGGTGGCGGTGGCAAAATTCATATTGCCAAGGCC
>CANQJX010000054.1 GCA_947624335.1 uncultured Marvinbryantia sp. | reverse complement strand
GGATTTTCTCCCAGCGCGATGATCTTTTCTTTCAGTTCCGCATTCTTTTCCAACAGCTCTAAAAATTCTTTTTTCATAATACGCGCCTCTTTCTTTTTTATTTCCTGCGCCATACCGTTAATTCAGTCTCGGATCAATTCTCGAATCAATAACATCTGATGAACCGTGCAAGACCGGAGCGCTGCCGGAAAATAACAGGCCGATACAGCCCACTCCGTTCGTTACGCCGCCGGCTACCGCATCCAGCTCGTCCTCGGAAAGTTCTCCCTGCTCCTCGGCAAAATCCGCTTCCGTCAGCGTTACGCCGTACTTTTTCGCAAGCGCGATCACATCCGCCACAGCGGGATTTTCTCCCAGCGCGATGATCTTTTCTTTCAGTTCCGCATTCTTTTCCAACAGCTCTAAAAATTCTTTTTTCATGTCTTTTTCTCCCTTCGTTTACATTTTATATATTAATACGTCGGACTTCGGGATTTGTTAGATATTTTTTTGATTTCAGGCTCCCGCTGCTCCGGCCGCATAATCCGTGCTGTCAAGGCGCTGGCGCGCCACCAGTTCGGCAAACTTTCCGTTTTTTGCAATCAATTCCTCATAAGTGCCGTCCTCAACAATTTTCCCTTTCTCAAGATAAAGAATCCTGTCGCATTGTCTGATCGTGGAAAGCCGGTGTGCGATGACGATTCTTGTACATTTCAGTTTATCAAGAGACTGGGAAACGGTTTTCTGCGTAAGATTATCCAGCGCGCTGGTCGCCTCGTCAAACATCAGAATCTTCGGTCTGGGCGCAATCGCCCTGGCAATCATAAGACGCTGGCGCTGACCGCCAGACACCCCGCCGCTTCCTTCGGAAATCAGCGTGTGCATGCCCATCGGCATTCTGCGGATATCCTCCGCAATGCCGGAAAGCTCCGCCGCTTCCCATGCGTCATCCAGCGTAAGCCACGGCGCAGAAATTGTGATATTGGAAAAAATATCGCCCTGAAACAGCGCGCCGTTCTGCATTACCGTTCCAATATTGCGGCGCAGCGATTTCAGGTCAAGGCTGGCAAGATCTTTTCCGTCATAATAAACCGCGCCCTTCTGCGGCGTCTCAAATCCCAGCATAAGGCGCATAAGCGTGGATTTTCCGCATCCCGTTGCGCCCACGACCGCCACATACTGGCCGGGGCGGATCTTTAAGGACAGATCGTCCACCACGTTCGGCATATTTTCGTTATATCGAAACGAGACGTTGTTAAGCTCAATGCCGCCGGAAAGCCGGGTAACCACCTGTTTGCCCTCGGACACCTCCGGCACGGTATCCATCAGCGGCTTCGCCATTTCAAGGATCGGCTTGATGTTTGCCGCTGTACGCGCAACGGACGCAAGGGACAAAAAAGCGCCGCTTATCATGGCGTAGGCCGTATGAAACGCGTAATAATCCGCCACCGATACGCCGCTGACAACCGCCCTGTAATACAGGAACAGCGTTCCTGTCAGCGTAATTAAGGTGGTAATCGCATTGTTGTAAGTAATGATTCCGGGCGTATGGTAAGTAATCTTCGCCTGTTTTGCATAGAGGTTCCCCCACCTGGCAAACGCGCGTCTTTCCGCGCCGGAAAGCTTAATCTTCTGCACGCCCGAAATCAGCGCGTAGCTCATGCCGCTGACCTTTGCCTCCTGTTCCATCTGCCTTCTGGATACCTTTATCTGTATCCACGCGGTAGCCACGGTAAACAGCGCCGTCGCCAGGACAATCAGGAACGCCGGGGCGGCCAGGGCGGGCGTAAAGCTGAATATTTGGGAAAGATAAATAAGTGAGAACAGCGACGTAAGCCCCGTTGAAAGCAGAGAATCCACCATCATCGTACAGAGCATGTTCATCTGCTGCGTCCGGTTAAAAAGCTCGCCTGAACTGTAATCCTTAAAAAACGCCGCCGGGAGCGACATCAGGCGCGCCATGGTCGCGGCCTGTACGGTCACATCCATTTTGGTTTTGATTCTCGCCATGGCAAGATTCTTTACGGACTCGATCAATTGTTTGGAGACCGTTACGCAGATCATAAAAGTCCCAATGGAAAGCAAAAGCGAAAGATCTCCCGATTCCGGAACCAGCCGGAAAAGAAGCTGGGTCAGCCTGGGGCTGAGCATGCCGACAAGAGCAGCAACAAAAGCCGCCGCCGTTACCAGTACATAATCCGAAACGGAAAGGATCCCGGCTATGTATTTGAAAAGCGTGCGGATGTTGATTTTGCGAAGCGGAAACGGCTTATAAAAAGCGATTGCATCCGTTTCCAGCAAATCTTCGTTTCCGGCAAAAATCCTTACGTTTTTTCCTGTTTCCGCATCAAAGAAAGAATACCCGGACAGCGCGGAGGGAATCAGCGCCACAACCGAACCGTCCGACTTCTTTATGCCCAGCATCGCTCCGAACGCGTCCTTATACCAGCCCTTTTCCAGATGCACGTTTCTGCGCATGATCCCATGCGGGCGCATCAGATATTCCAACTGTTCGTTCATATCTCTGATGGTTTCCGGCACTTCCTGCGTTTTGATGTGATAGTACCGGAGGATCTCGTCAATGGCGTCCTTCGCGCGGCTCCGGTCGTCCGCGAAAGCCGCGGAAATACGCGCGCCTGTGACGGCGTCCGAAAGACCGATAAACGCTTCCTCAAACGTATTGAGATCCTGTTCTTTCCGCTGCCTAATTTGCTCGTCAAACCAGCCCATGAGTTACCCCCTATTCGTTTGAAACAAGCTGCGTGTAGTAGCCGTTTTTTGCATACAGTTCTTCGTGGGTGCCGCGTTCCACAACCTTGCCGTGATCCATAACGATGATCTCGTCGCAGTCGCGGATCGTCGAGAGCCTGTGCGCCACAACGATGCAGGTAATGCCTCTGTCCCTGATCGAACGGACAACGTCATACTCCGTTTTCGCGTCAAGCGCGCTGGTCGCCTCATCCAGAATGATGATGGTCGGATCCTGGGCCAGAACGCGGGCGATTTCCATGCGCTGTCGCTGGCCGCCGGAAAAGTCCTTGCCGCCCTCCGTGATCACATAGTTGTATCCGCCGTCGCGTTTCATAATGTCCTCGTGAAGCTGGGCGTCCTTCGCGGCAAGAATCATCTCAAAGTCCTCAATGGAAGTGTCCCACATCTTAATATTGTTGCGGATGGTATCCTCAAAAAGAATAATGTCCTGATCGACAACGGCGAGAGAACCCGTAAACACGCTGCGGTCAATCTCCTTCATCGGTTTCCCGTCAAACAGGATTTCGCCGCTCCACGGCTGGTAAAGGCCGGAAATCAGTTTGGAAAGCGTGGACTTTCCGCAGCCGGAACCGCCGACAAACGCTACGCGGCTGCCGGGCTTTAGCGTCAGATTGAAATTTTCGATCAGCGGCTCGGCAAGGCGGGAATAGCCGAACGTTACATTCTTCATCTCCAGGCTGCCGGAAAGCTTATCGTATTCCGTATCCTCATCCGCCGAATCTTCCCCTTGGTAATTGACGTCGGTGGGATACTCCATAACGTCTTCCACGCGCTCCATCTGCGCGCGCATTTCCTGCAGAAGCTGTCCGGCTTCAATCAGGGTCATCGCCGGCTGCGTAAAGGATGTAAGAAATCCCTGAAACGCCATGATCATGCCGACGGTGAAATTCCCCCGTATTGCAAACAAAACGCCTAAAATCAGCACTGCCGTATTGGTAAGCTGTGTGATCAGGGTGGGAACCATTCCGAGATATTCGTTGAGTTTTTCGTACCGTACCTGCTGCGTATTGACGCTCGCCTGATATCCCGCCCACTTTTCGTAGTAGCCCGTCTCGGCGCCGCTCGCTTTAATGGTCTCGATCATTTCGATCCCGGCTACCGTGGAACTGGCCAGCTTTCCCGCGTCGCGCATCTGTACGCGGGTAATGTTGACGCGCTTGGAAGAAATAACGCGCGACAGCGCCAGATTCACCAAAATCGCTCCGACGCCCACAAAAGCAAGCGTCCTGCTGTACCGTACCATAACGACAAGATAAAAAATCATCATCGCCGCGTTCAGCACCAGCGGAGCAAACGTGTTGACAAGGATATTCGCGATCAAGGCGCTCGCTTCCTGCCGCTGCTGGATGTCTCCCGCCATGCGCTGCGAGAAAAATTCCATCGGCATCCGCAGCACTTTCCACATGAAGGTCGTATTGCCGACAACGGCAAGTTTCCCTTCAATCCGGCGGCTGAACTTCGCCTTGACAAATTCTGTGAGAACCTGCAGCGCGGAAAGCAGCGCCAAAGCGCCAAGGAACGGGTAAAACCATTCCAGATTTTTGCGGGTAAGCAAACGGTCCATTAAAATGCGCGAAAATACGGGGTAAATCATGGTGATCAACGCCGTGATCACAGTGGTAAGCGCGACAAACAAAATTGCCGTGCGCGCTCCTGTTAAGCGCTTTTTCGCAAACGATAATACGCTTTTGGGTTTTCCGCCCGGCACAAAGCTTTCGCCCGGTTCAAACATCAGGCAGATTCCCGTAAAGCTGTCGTCAAACGTCTCCATGGAAACGGTGTAGTTTCCCTTCGCGGGATCGTTAAGCACCGCTTTGTCTCCCCGAAATCCGCACAGGACGACAAAATGGTTGAAATTCCAGTGGATGATGCAGGGAAATTTCCCATTTTCTTTGAGGCGCTCCGGCTCGTAACGGTATCCCTTCGCCGTCAGCCCGTAGCTGCGCGCCGCTTTTAGGACGTTTTTTGCGTTGGAACCGTCGCGGGATACGCCGCAGTCCGAACGAACCTGCTCCAGCGGAATCCACTTTCCGTAGTAGGCAAGGATCATGGTCAGGGAGGCCGCGCCGCATTCCAGCGCCTCCATCTGCATCACGACAGGAACCTTCGCCACGCCTTTTGTAACTGGTTCGATTTGCCTCTTTTTCATCATAGCCGCACCTCAATTAAACAGGAAGGAAACCGCAGAGACACTGTCCGTGATCACCGACGCTTCATAGACGCCGTCCGGAAGCGACCCGTCCAGCGTAACCGCGTAAACCCATTCGCCCGCGCTCAGGCCGCTGACGTGCAGCATATAGGCGGAAAACGTATCGTCCACCGCTTCGGGCTGCCGGGAGATCGCGGCCACCGTATATTCTTCGCCGCCGACGCGCACGGCGTCCCCAACGGCAATGTCGGTAATATCCGCTTCCCTGACATAACAGGTAATTGTCCCGGAATCGGAAACAGCCGCCACATTCACTCTGGTTTCCAAAGAACCGGTAACGCCGCAGACAATAAATCCGGCAAGCAGCACAATGACCGCCGCAAGCGTAATCCAGACGCCCGGAGTAGTTACCCGTATATAATCGTTCAGTTGTTCGGGCGAGGACACTTTCTGTATGCTCTTTTCCCTGAAAATTGTTTTTGCCATGTGTTTTCCTCCTGCTTTTCCGGTTAACGTCCCCGTTTTGGCCGCGTCCGCTTCCCTTCGGAAACATATCCTACAGGTTTTTGGTTATTTTCAGGATGTTCTGACCATCCTTATACTCGTAGGCAACGCCGTCCATACTCTTTTTTACCATATAGATCCCCAGTCCTCCGATCCCGCGTTCCTCCGCGGAAAGCGTGACGTCCGGGTCTTCTCTTTTTAAGGGGTCGTAAGGCATGCCATGGTCGATAAAAGTGATCACTACGCAAAGCGGATCTTCCTTCAGTTCCACGCGCACCGTCGCCGCCCCCACGGCGGGGTTATAAGCATAGCGCGCGATATTGCTGAACAGTTCGTCAATCGCAACATCAATCTGCATCTGCGCTTTCATGGAGCAGCCGTGTTCGTCCAACTGCTCGTTTACAAAATCGGTAACCGCAGGAATATTTTCCAGCGTTGCGTCAACGGTTAATTCTTTCATCCTCTTCTGCCTCCTTTCGCGAAATACGGTTAAACGCGATGATTATGGTTTCATATATTCTTTGAATTCCATGCACAGCATAGTAATATCGTCAAACTGCGGCGCTTCTCCCACAAAGGCGTCGATATCCGCTTTCACTGCCGGAAGCAGCGCGCCCGGCGCGCACGCCGCGTTGCGGTTGAGTACCGCCGTCAGCCGTTCCATGCCGTACAGCTCGTTCTTTGCGTTGGTCGCCTCGGTTACGCCGTCCGTGTACTGGAAGATACGGTCGCCCGGAGCAAGCTGCATGCTTCCCGCCTTGTAGCGCATACCTTCCATGCCCGCAAGCACAAAGCCCGCGCGGATCTTGTACGGTTCGTAAGCGCCGCCCGCCTTCTGGATAAACGGCATCTCATGCCCCGCATTCACAAACGTAAACTCGCCCGTCTCCAGATCGAGCACGCCCTCAAACGCCGTGATAAACAGCCCTTCGCTGTTGGAATCGCACAGCAGATCGTTTACCTCGGAGAAAACCTCGCCCAGTCCCACGCCCGGCTGTGTGTGATCCTTGATCAGCGTTTTGCCGATTACCATAAACAGCGCGGCCGGCACGCCCTTGCCCGAAACGTCCGCCATAACGATCGCCAGGTGCCGCTCGTCTACCATAAAGAAGTCGTAAAAGTCTCCGCCTACTTCCTTCGCCGGGTTCATGGTCGCGTAAATGTCAATTTCTTTCCGTTCCGGGAACGCCGGGAAGATGCACGGCAGCATGGAAGCCTGAATGTGGGTCGCAACATCCAGTTCCGCGCCGATACGTTCCTTCTCCGCCGTAACTTCGGTAACTTTTCGGATATAATCGTTCAGGTCGTCCAGCATATTGTTAAAAGCCGAGGCGAGATTGCCGATTTCGTCCGTGGATTCCACCGCCACTTTCTGATCCAGTTCTCCTTTTCCGATCCGTTCTACGTTGCGGGAAAGCTTCTGAATCGGGCGCGTGATGCTGCCCGCCACCGCAAAGGATATCATAATTACAATGATGCCCACTATTGCAAAGAAAATGATAAAGCGCTTCATAATGCCGGAAAGAATGTTTTGCGTCAGTATCTGCGCCTGATCCGTCATCTCGTCAATGGTCGCCTTGGTATCCAGGGCGGGCTGTATGACCTCGTCTTTGCGCACGCTGATGCACAGGCGCCATCCCGTCTCCGGAAGGGCGGACCAGGCGACATAGCTGTCGACGCCGTCCAGTATAAGGCTCATCATTCCGCTGTCCTTCCCGCCGGTGTTCCACAGGCTTTCCTGCGAATCGTCCTGCTCCTGTACATGGTCCTTAATATCCGTTGAAAAACCGTCGGTAAAGTAATTGGGGTGGGCAACCAGCGTCCTCGCCTTATCCAGCACAAACGCATAGCCGCTTCGGCCAATCTTCGCGGTTGTAATCTCATTCAGCATATCCTGCAGCTTGATATCCGACGCCACAACGCCGGCCACATTTCCCTGCGCGTCCGCAAACGCCCGCGCGGAAGTAATACAGGTGTTCCCGTAAGAATCAAGATAAGTGTCCATCCAGACCGTTTTTCCGGGGTTCGCAACCGCCGCCTGATACCATCCGCGCACCCTGGGATCATAGACCGGATCGTACAGATTGGATCTGGAATAGCGGTAAGAAATCCCGCTTTCCGTTCCCACATAAATATTGTCGAGCATATCGTTTTCGGCAAGCTGCGGTCCAAAGACTGCCTCGCAGACAGACAGCAGTTCGATCTCGCGGGAAAGCTCAGCCGTCTTTTTCACGCCCGGCGCCAGCATATATTTGGAGCTTGCCTCCCCGTCCGTCGTTTCATCCGGCAAAGGCAGTTCCCTTCCCTCAAACCGCTCCTGGTTCGCGTATAAATATTCTACATATCCGGCAAGAGACGTAACCATCCGGCTGATCTCCTCCAGCTCCGCGTTTGAATACAGCGCCTGTTTCTGCGCGATCCTTTCCAGATATTCCTCCGCCTGGGCCTGCAGAGCCTCCTGGCTGTCGTCGGAAGCGGTAAGGCCCAGCGTGATATTGGTCTTCTGAAACTCGTCGCTTAAGCTGTTCATCGAAAGATAAGAACTGATAAACACAACCAGCAAAGTGCCGAGGGACATGACCAGTACCACCAGCAGAATCTTAATCCCTATCTTCATGTTTTTAAACATTATTCTTCCCTCCTATCGATTGTCGCGCCAAAATCCGGATCTTTGCGTTCACAGCGTCTGGTTTGCCGCGAACGGGAATATGCGGACAGCAAAATATCTTCCACCATATCTTCATAGCGGATCCCGGAGTACGCGGCCTCTCCCGGCATCAGGCTTTCCCTTTTCAGGCCCGGAACCGCGTTGATCTCCAGCGCGTAAATCCGGTTGTCTTTATGGGAAACCATAAAATCCACTCTTGCAACATCCCGCGCTCCGGTCAGTTCAAAAATCTGTGCGGCCAGCCGCTCCATTTCCTGCAAAAGCGGCTGCGCAAGCCGCGGCGCTTCGACGGCGTATTCGCCGGTAAAAAGCGTGATGTCATGTTTCTTTTCCATCCGCACGCCGGAAACGGTCTCCACTCCCTCCACGCATTTCAGCGTGAGAAGCTCGCCGTCCTTTTCAAACAATCCCACCGTATAAAACCCGCCGTCAATAAATTCTTCCAGAAGGATCGGATCGTCGTATTGAAAAACGCGGGCGATTTTGGGCAGGTCATCCGCCGTGCGTATCAGTTCTATTCCAAAACTCCCGCCCTGTGTGGGCGCTTTCGCCACAAACGGAAAGTGAATCCGGTCATCGGCAATGTCGCCCCGGAGATACTGTTCTTTGCGCAGGATCTTCCATCCGGGCGTCGGGATCTTATAATAATCAAACAGGAACTTACACAATATTTTATCGTTGATCAGCATTGCGGCATGCGCGGCGCTTCCGGTATAGGGAATCTGCTCGTGATCCAGCATCGCCTGCAAAGTACCGTCCCCGTGATATTTGCCCTGCACGCACAGGTACACAATATCAATCTGTTCCCTGCGTATTGCGGCGATAATATCCGGCTTATATTCTATCATGCAGACGTCGTATCCTTTCGTCCGCAATGCGTTCTCAATTGAACGGGCGTTTTTTTCGGAGGCCTTCGCCTCGCTGGAGGTCCCTCCGTATACAATCCCTACTCTCATACAGCGCTTCTCCTTTTGCGTCCAAAGATTTCCGTCAGAATATAACACAGTATCGCCGCCGCAAAGAGCAGTCCCATCGCGGTCAGCCCCCGTTCAAAGCCCAGCAGGATCGCCACCGAATAAGCCGTGGGGCCAAGCATCTCTGTAATCTTCTTTAAAAAGCTCAGATAGGACAGCGATTTCCCCGAATTCATAGACGCGACCGCGGGAAGCGCCAGAAAATAATTGTTCTGTACGCCGAATCCAAAACTATCGGCCAGGCCG